>DAHXLZ010000225.1 GCA_027365715.1 Methanomassiliicoccales archaeon
TCCCGAGTATGAGTAGCTCAGGACACCGACTCCAAATGAGGTCGAGGATGCGACAGTTACGCTGGAGCCCTCATCGATGATGTTAGGCGTGACCGACAGGCTGTTGATGACCGGCGGAATGCCGATGATTGTATAGTTTCCTATTAAAGAGCCATTAACAACAACATCTCCAATCGATGAAAACCAGAGCGTGCGCCCCTCGGCGGTGGATTGAGCCGGTATGAAGTTGACGCCGGTCGGATATGATTGCGTTTGCAGAAGTGCTACCGGATTTGCAGCGGTTGGCGATGTGCCGTTGATAACAGCGATTGCTTCATCGACTAAAACGTAGATATATATTTCCCACGACAGGCCGTTTTGTCCTAGATACATATCGTGATTGTTGGGGTCGTAAGCCAATGGGCCGGCTATGTCTGGGCCAAAAGTAGTCGGGCCTGGAAACAGTACATCCACAGGAGGCATTGAGAAGTTAAGCACGAATGATTGAGAGGATGCATTGATTACGCCGATCCCTTCCGGATAATAAGGACCTCCTGATGGGGGATAAGCGGAATATGAGAAATAAACCATACCATCGAACGGGTCATAAGCAATTCCGCCCGCAAGTTCATTCCCAAGTGAGAATTGCCCGGGCATCGTAATCAGATGCTCAGAATAGTTGCTCATGTTGATCACGATTACGCCAAGCTGTAACAGGGACCCGACCTGGACTGCACCAACGATGTATAATTGCGAATAATTGGAATCGAAAGCCATACTGGTTGCGTAAAATCCGGCCAGGGACGGCGGGCTTGTACTGGCAAGATTTGTCGATGGATTGTAAATCGTGAGATTACTCGCAGGAGTACTGCCCACAGCGGCCGGTACCGTGGTAAGTACGTATGCAAGATTATTTACCGGGTCGAACAAAGCGGCGGCTACATAGTCAGGCTCGTTTGTAAAACTGGTAAATGAAAGGTTGGTCGACACCTCGCCGGTTGTGGGATTGAATTGCTGGATATAGAGAGTGCCGGACTGATAAGCAGTGAACTCCCCCAGGATCACACTCCCGCTGGAGCTGTCGTATGCGTCACTGTAGACCGGATATTTTGTTGAAATAATGCCCGAAGACAGGGTGCCTGAAGACGCATTCGCACTGATGATGCCCGGGATTGGCGTTTGACTGCCAGTGGAACCATTGAGATCCACTGCGCCTGAATATATCATGCCATTAACAGGATCATATACTCCCTGGTACGGCACTGGGTAGTATGACTGGATATGGCCATAGCTGAGTGTCTCGAGTATCTTGCCCGGGTCAGAAGAGAGCTGATTTGAGAAACCGGTTGCAGACGTTGACAGCTGGTTATCTGGAGCCACGCTGCTTGAAGAGACGGCACTATGCACAGCAGCGGGCTGCGAATAACGCCGGGCAGGGGAAACACTATTCGAAACCATCCCTGAACCGGTGACTGCGCTGGAACCGGAAGAACTGCCCAGCACAATCAGCATGACCAGTAATGCTATCAGCATCGTACTTCTTGACAAATGCAATCTTCTTCCTGCCGCAGACTGCAGCCCGGAAGACACAAACCGATTAATGCAGTAAGACATGATGTCACCAAAACAGATTGATTGGGGGAAGCAAAAGACAACTCGTTATTTATAATCTTTCTTAAAAAGACACTGTCAACTTTTCCTTGATAAGGTCCATGTAAAGTGTTTTAAACACACGTGATATCATTTCGCACATGAGCGGCAGAATGAGCTCGGTTGTAGAGTCCGGAACGGTGCGGGTGGCTGACAGGGTTAAGGCGCTCAAATCGAAAGGTGTTGATGTAATTTCATTCTCAATAGGCGAACCCGATTTTCCAACTCCGGCGCACATAGTGGATGAATGCATATCTGCTCTGAAGGCGGGTTTTACAAAATACACACCATCGGCAGGCATACCTGAATTGAGAGATGCGATTGCAGAAAAGCTTCGTTCGGAAAACGGGATAAATGCGAAGTCATCGGAAGTCATAGTGACGCCGACGAAACAGGCAATTTTCATGGCTGTTCTGGCGCTCGTAGACAGGGGATCGGAGGTAATAATGGCAGATCCGGCCTGGGTTTCATACGAGCCGATGGTTCGAATTGCAGAGGGCATACCGGTACCGGTTAGGGCCGATGAAGAAACTTCATTCAGGCTGACACCGGAGCTTGTTGCTGAGAAAATCAATGACAAGACAAGAATGATAATACTCAACTCTCCGTGCAACCCGACGGGTGCAGTGGCAAACAGGGAGGATGTGGCAGGGATATGCGAACTCGCAGCCGATCACGATCTTCTCATAATCAGCGATGAAATTTATGAGAAGATAATTTATGATGCGAAAAACTACTCTCCAGCATCATTTGACGGAATGAAGGAGAGGGTGATAACAGTTAACGGTTTTTCCAAGACTTATTCGATGACCGGGTGGAGGCTTGGCTATCTGCATGCAGACGGAAGCCTGCTTGGCGGGATACAGAAGATACAGACACACTCCATAACCTGTGCCACTTCATTTGTGCAGAGTGCCGGAATCGCAGCGCTGAAGGGACCGGCGGCACCGGTGAATGATATGGTGGCAGAATTCAGGAGACGCAGAGATTTTGTGGTCAGCCGCATCAGAGAAATCGACGGTCTGAGCGTCGTAGAACCCAGGGGAGCATTCTACGCTTTTCCCCGGTACACGCATGACATGGATTCAGAACAGATGGGGGACTTTCTGCTTGAAAACGCCCATGTGGGTGTAACCCCCGGCTCGTCCTTCGGCAAATTCGGAGAAAAACACTTCAGAATTTCGTACGCAACAGACATGCAAAGCCTTGAAACGGGGCTGAATGCGATTGACAGGGCGCTTGACGGACTCAGGAAAGACCGAACGGCTACCTGAGCTCAGGCGGCAGCATATTCGGTATGGAATCCTCTACAGGATATGTGTTGCCGCACTTTACACATCTGATCGTGCCGCTGATAATGTCCTCTCCTTCCTTTTTATCTACAGTGAGTTCAAGCGGGTGATGCCTGCAGACCGGACAGGCCAGTATTTCCATGAGTTTGCTCTTCATGAATAAAGATGCGCATACTGTTCTAAAAGCTTTCCGCGGGCAACAGCTCTTACCGTACTATTTCAATCTCAAAGAGAGAACGTATCGCAGAATTGTGGAACTCTGCACACATCTGAGCACAGGCAGTCACAAGCGCAACTTTGTTAACCCCGTCTTCCATAGTCCACATGCCACAGTGACGAGAAACCCAATGCTGATTCGTGATGAGTGACGGGCGAGCCGAGTGGCAACCTGCTCCTCGGGCCAAGAGGAGCCGGAACAGCATTGTTAATTAACTGATTGCCAGTCCGAGTAAGTAATATGGCAGAAGGTGCAGGTGGTGACGGTTATGCCGCACAGGCGCTTAACATCAGCAAATACTACACAGTGGGAAAGGAGCGTTTTGCGGCACTGAAGAATGTGACCGTCAACATAAGAAAGGGAGATTTTGTTGCAATTACGGGACCCTCCGGCTCTGGTAAATCGACACTGCTCAACTGCCTTTCGGGCCTTGACCGCGTTACTGAAGGGGATGTCATTATAGCGGGAATGAAAATCACAGAGATGGGCGACAGAGAAATGAGCAGGTTCAGGGCGGCAAGCATGGGCTTCGTGTTTCAAAATTATGCATTGCTTCCGGTTTTCAGCATAGCCGAGAACGTCGAACTGCCGGCACTGATCACAGGAGTTCGTGCTTCTGAGGCGCGAAAAAGGGCGATCGAGATGCTTGATTTCGTTGGACTTAAGGACAGATCTGGATTCAGACCGGACCAGCTTTCAGGCGGTGAGCAGCAAAGGGCTGCGATAGCCAGGGCTCTGGTAAACAGCCCCGGAGTCCTGTGGGCGGATGAACCAACAGGAAATCTCGACAGCGAGTCCGGTTCGGCAATACTTGAACTGTTCAGCAGGCTGAACAGAGAGCAGCATTCGACAGTAGTTGTCGTAACCCATAATGAGGAAGTGGCATCACACTCGCGCGCCAGGATACGGCTTTCAGACGGACAAATAGTGGGCAGAGGAGGCGGGGCTGACGGGGATTGACATCACACTTTATCTTGCGATTGCGTTTTTCCTGCTGATACTGATTTCTGTGGCGATAATCCTGCGGAACAGATTCATCTTCAGGCTTTTCATGCGCAGTGCTTTCGGAAACAGGAAGAGGGTTGTTCTGATAGTTGCCGGCCTGATGATTGGTTCTGCGATGATAAGCGGGGCGCTTGTAATGCGAAGCAGCATGCTGACTCTGAGCAGCAATCTGGTCACGCTGAGCTACGGTCACGTTGATGAAACAATAACCAGTTATGGAAATTCGCTCTATGGAAGCTACTTCAACTACAGCACCTACCAGTCAATCAACTCAACTGCACCTGACAACAGTCAGGTTGCCGGAATGGTGCCGATGGTATACCTGACTGCGAGCGCGTACGACAATACGACGCGAATACCATATAACGAGCTGGGTTTCGTTGCGGCACCCTGGTGGGCTAACGGCATTCTGGGCAACTTCGTTTCAGTGAACGGAAGCAGAATAACCAGTCTGCCGCACGGAGAGATGCTGATAGATGAGCTTGCGGCGAAACAGCTTGGAGCGGCCGCGGGCAATGTACTGACGGTGTATGCAGGAAACGGAGTTAACTACACAGGTGTTGTCTGCGCTATTGTAAAAGACAACTTCAGGGGATATTTCGACTCCGGATTCAACATATTCATGAGGCTCAGTGATGCGCCCGCCGTGGATCGGGCAGCGGGTCAGATAAGCCTCATTGCCGTGGCCAATCACGGGAGCGTGCTGAACGCGGCACAGCTCTCCGGACAGGTAATGAAGGCGTTGAACAGCACGCTCCAGTCCATCAACAGCAAACAGGGCACCGGACTGGTGGCACACCCGCTCCTGCTGGATCAGCTCAATCTCGTGCATACGGAGGTTGGTGCCATTTCCGACCTCTATCTGGCACTAAGCCTCTTTGCAGTAGCTACCGGGCTGATTCTGGTTGCCGTGATATTTTACATGCTTGCTGAGGAGAGAATGAGGGACCTCGGCACACTCAGGGCGCTGGGCTTGACAAGAAGGCAGATTACCGGCGGATTTGTCTCGGAAGGTTTCATCTACACACTTCTTTCCTGTTTTTCTGGAGCGGCACTCGGCGTCGGAATCGGCTTCGTGATGACGTTCGGTTTCATACAGCTGTTTGGCAGCACCTTTGCCGCACCGGTGAAGGAGACAGGCATCCTGCTGTCTTCATTTACGGTTACAATTCCGGACGTCGTAACTGGCTTTTCTGCCGGAGCCGTTGCGACTTTTGCGGTAATTCTCATCGCCAGTTACAGGATCAGCAGATTCAGTGTGATCGAAGCCATAAAGAGAAACGCTGCACCCGGCAGAAAGGTCACGGTTGCCAGGAAAATTTTATCCCCCTCGGCCCTCGCTCTGGTTTCCCTCCTTATGCTCTATTCAGGTTTCTACCTGAAGTCGCTTGAAACCGCCATGCTCGGCATTTCGCTGATTTCACTGTCGGCAGTATGGTTTGTCATAGCGGTTTCCGGCGCCGATTTTCTGGCGGGCATTGCGGGAGCTGCACTGATACTGATGTGGGGAATTCCGCAATCGTGGAATCTGTTTCCACAGAATTTCACACATTCGTACTACATCTATGTCGAGTCCGGTCTGTTCCTTGTGACTGGCGGAATACTCATCTTCTTCTCACTTGAACCGCTGATGCTGAGACTCGTAAGGCCGGGAAGAAACAGAAGCGGCAGGATTGTGCCAACAGTAAGGCAGGCTCTCGCCTTCCCGGCGCAGAAGAAAATCAGGACAGCAGCCTCACTGGCCCTCTTCTCATTTGTGATATTCGGCATAGTGTCGGTGTCGGTTCTTGGAAGCATGATTGATCAGGCTGCCGTCCAGACGGTTACAAAACAGAGCGGAGGGTATAATTTTGTAGTCTACAGTGGAAATGGCGGAAATCTGACCTCGGCTGTCACCGGAAACTCCACTCTTTCAGGCTACATTTCCACAGCCGATCTGATTTACGACACAAGCACTGCATTCACGCTGAACAGCACGGGCGCCAAACCGTTCATATATCCGATTGTAGGCGTCCCGGCCGGCGGAGCGGATGGAGGTTTTGCCGCACAGAACAGATATCAGTTTCACAGTTATCTCCCTCAATTCGGTTCAGCGCATGCCGTATGGAGCGCAGTCAGAAACAACAGCTCGCTGGCCATCATAGATATGACTCTTGCAGGCATAACGCAGGGAAACTTCGGCACTGGTGTCTCAGCCCCGGTCAGTGTGTCACTCGGAAGCACTCTGATTGCATATGGTAACAATCATGCTTCAAGAAGCGTTGTCGTTGCCGGAATACTGGATGAGTTCGGATTCCAGGGAGTTTTCGTTTCACTTCCTGTCATGTCTTCGCTTGGTGTGCTGAAAACTTCGTTTCCGGTGCTCTTTGTGCGCCTTGCGCCGGGAGTGTCACCAACCGTTGCTTCGATAAATATGAGGAGAGCACTGACGCCGTACAATCCTGTCGTTATTAACCTGAACCTCATCACACAGCAGCTTACAATGGACATTCAGGGAATAGTGGAGATGACTGAAATATTCATTGCGATGGGGCTTGTAGCAGGGACCGCGGGACTTGGCATAATAGCAATGCGCTCGGTCGTTGAGCGAAATCAGCAGATAGGCCTTCTCAGGGCGCTTGGCTTCACCAGAGGGATGACCTCTGCGTCATTCCTTCTCGAGTTTGCATTCATAGCCGTTTCTGGTTCACTGATCGGAGTTGTGATGAGTCTGATAAACGGAAATGTCATAGCCACCAGACTCAGCAGTGTTCTCGTGTTTACTTATTCACCGTCGAGCATAATTCTGCTCGTTGCGTTTTCGCTGTTACTGACCATCGCAGCAGTTGCGGGCTCGGTCAGGGCAGTATCCAGAATAGAGCCTTCAGCTGCCATCAGATACATTGAATGACCGACGCAAAACAGTGATATGTGGGGCATTCGTTCCAGGCGTTCCAGGCTATTGTCTGACTGTTCTGGTCATGCTGATATCCGTGGCCCTGAAGCCACACTTTTCATAGAGACAAATTGCCGCGGTGTTGTGGCCAAAAACATGTAGTGATACACTTTCCACCTTCATTGATGCCAGGATGCTGTCCAGAGCATGCAGCGCGCCAAGGGCGAACCCTTTGCGCCTGAATTGCTCAAATATCAGGAAATCCCAGATCCATGCACCCGGAGCAGGGCTCCTGTCTTCGACTCCGAACCACATTATACCCACCCTTGTGCCGTTTTCTGTGTCGAAAATTGAGTACAGATGCTGATTTTCCGTACCCAGACCGAGAGGAAGAAGCCTGTCGAAACTTTCTCTTGATAGCCTCTCTGCGTCCTCAGATTTCCAGCTGCCTGCTTTAACCTTTTCAGCCGCGTAGTTTCGTATGCTGTCATCCAGATAATCCCCGAACTCAGCGGGACTCATCGGAGCAAGTGCAACCATATTTTCACTCAATTGTGAGGGCGCATATAAAAGCAACCGTCATGATGCCGGCAATTTCGCAATTCACCGACAGACTGCCTGACACATGCTGAGCCTTCGCTTTTTCTTCCGCAAAATCAAATTCAACTCCAAAAATATCAATGAAATTACTCTTTCGTGGCTGGCTGACGATAGTCAGACAGTTCCGATAGGATTATATCTGCGATAATCGTTGTATACACAGGGAGTGGGAAATGCCGATTGCTATAGAAATGCTTTTCAGAAACGGTATCCTGCGTACGCACTGGATGAAGAGGATCGCAGCCGGTCTGATTGACATATTGACGGTTTTTATTCCCGTGTGGGCGGTCGGGAGTACGTTTGGTTTCGGCAAATTGTACTTCGAACTCTTCGCCGGCGTTGCATCCGGTATATGCTGGTTCATTTATTCCACAGTAACAGAATACTCTTACGGTTATACGCTTGGCAAGAAGGTTACAGCACTCCGTGTCTCGTCTGAAAAAGGGACATTGTCCCTTTACGGGGCAATTTTCCGCAATATTGCAAAGCTGTTCTGGTACATCCTGCTGCCCCTGGACATCATACTCGGTCTCTTTACATACGGCGACCCGCGTCAGAGGTTCACCGACAGGGTTTTTGGGACGACCGTTGTTTCCACACATCCCGCAAGCTCAATGATAAAGGTGAAGCTGAGGCACACCAGAAGCTTCGAATGACCGTTATTCGAAAAGCGTGAATCCTTCGGTTGTAATCGAATACTGGAGTATCCTGGTCCGTTCAGGAAAGCTCTTGACCTTGCTCACAATCAGGCTGTTTTCAAATTTCTTGCCTACGCGCTCCCTGTCAAGTTCGAGCATCGTGTCGCACAGTGCGTCAATTGAGTTCTGGGTCTTTGTGTCAAAAACATCCTTCGTCATTGTAATCAGCAAAGTCCCCTTGCTGCGCTTGTTGTAGGCTTTGAGCGTTCTGAGTGCACCGAGGACTTCATCTACACCATAATTGTCGAGAAAGAAATCAAGCGAGTCGATTGTAATCCGGAATGGCGGTCTTATCTTGAATATTTCATGCGTCAGGAAGGTCAGAAAATTAAACGGCCTGTCGCCTTCAGGGGCACTCTCGAAAACATCCATGACCTTGATTCCCTCCTGTCTGTAACGGGTAACCTCAAGCCTCTTCAATAGCACCGAATCATAATACTTGTCACCGATGTCTATAATTTCCAGGTCTGAATTCCAGCCAAACCTGGCTATGGTCGACAGGACCTCCTCCTTGCTGTCCATGGTGGAAAAATAGTAACTCTTCACATCTCCTGCAGATGCAAACTGTTTTGCCAGGACGCCAAGGCCAGATCCGGGATGGCCCACGATGGCACAGAGCGTTCCTTCCGCAAACCCTCCCCCAAGTGCGGAATCCAGGTGCTTTATGCCTGATGTTACCGCCATCATTCGCCCCCAAATCTGATCATTTTGTCACTCACGAGTCCCAGCAGTGTGCTGACTTCCTGCGTCTGCTGCTCCTTGATGCTGAGCATGAGTATCATTGCGCCCCTTGATCGCAGGCTGTTTACCATTATATGCAGAAACTCCCCCATTATCTTCCAGTCATTGTGTATGTGCAGTGTGTTGATGGAGTCAATGACTACGAGCACCAGCTTTTCCGGAGACTTTCTCCTGAGAAATTCAATCTTGAGCATTATGTTCTCCAGCATTGTTGGGCTTTCAATCAATAATACATTATCCAGTCCTTTCTGCTGACCGGTCATCATGCTGGAAATGCAGTCGATGAATCTGACATTACTCGTGTCAACTCCTATCATCTTCATGGAATTGATTATTGCATCCGCGGGGACTGTGGTTGCCACATAGACTACCTGAAGATTCTTGTTGTGCGGGTTAAGCATCCCTTTTATCACTTCAAAATAGACCTCTGTTCCAATCTCAAGAGAGGTCGAAGTGCCGGGGTCAAGCTTGCTTATCTCCGATGCCACCTGAACCGATATGTACATCATAACTAACGCCCCTTCAGAAGAGGCACAAGAAGAGTTCCTGCAGTTGACAGATCCAGTACATACTTTGCCCTGGAGTGGGAGGTCCCTCTCATTTTTATGACCTGCAGAGTTCTGAGAAGATCTCCGTTCCTTTCCAGGTTTCCCATAAGTATGACGCCGTCGGCAATCGCCTCTTCCACGCCGAACTTGGAATAGCTCGCATCGGCCGCAGTCATCTCTGATATCACCAGGGAGGTAGTGCCAAGCCCTGATAGCATCTTGCTGATGCCGAGCATAAGATTCCTCAGCTTTTCCTGTGTATCCAGCTGATAGGCAATTGAGGTTATGGAATCGATGACAAGCCGCCTTGCCTTTGTTTCCCTGGTGAGATCACCTAGCGCGACTACCAGCAGATCTATGTCTTCAAGACTCATCCTGTCCCTGTTGAAGCCGAGTTTGCTGTAAATCGTTGAAATATCTATGAACGTAAGTTTGCCGTTCTTGATCAGGTCCTTCCTGAAAAAGTCATACGGTATCATGTTTGCAAGGAGTTTTTCGTATGGTTCAGTTGCAGACAGATAGAGCCCGTTCTCGCCCCCGACTGCGCCGTGAAGCAGATATTCGAGGGACAGAGATGTCTTACCCGTACCGCAATTGCCTGTCAGGAGAATCGTATTGTTGCGCGGCAAGCCTCCACCGAGTATGCTGTCCAGTCCTTCAATCCCGGTAAGGCACCTTTCCCTGCCTATGCTTTCGGCAGATTCCTGCTTCATTTCCTCCCGTACCGTCTTCATCAGTGTCAGGTACGCAACCATACAATACGATTAAGAACTTTTTTACGGAAGTGACACGGCCTGATAATCGTCGTTTCAGGCATTACTTGAGCTGTGTGTTAGCTACCGTTCTATGACATTGAGCTGTAAAACATCCCGGCTTGCACGGGGGAAGGTTACACAGAAAGAGAAACCATCGCCGGCGACAGGTCGCCAGTCCGGAGAACCGACTGAACATCATGTGGAGCGAAAAGACAGCGCCTTCCAGTGCCCGGTGAGGGTTGTGCAAGGCGCGGATGAAAAATGACAAGGGATGCGGCAGTTCGCGCCGCGACCCTGGTGGTGAGGAGGGCGTTGCTCCAGGCAATCAGGGCCACAGACCTCTTGCCACGTGCGCGTCTACGACTTTTTTCACCGCATATACGTATGCAGCGGTGCGCATGTCTATGTGCTCCTTCTGCGAAATCGGAAGTATACCGTTATATGCCGATGTCATGACGCGTTCGAGTTTCTGATTCACTTCCTCCAGAGACCAGAAGAAGCTCTGTATGTCCTGTACCCATTCGAAGTAGC
>DAHXLZ010000226.1 GCA_027365715.1 Methanomassiliicoccales archaeon
CGGAGTAAAAATAGGGTTGGAGGTCCACATATATCCAAGGACTGAATGTAAAATGTTCTGCCGATGCAGCTCATCATTTCTCGAAGCGTTTCCAAACACTAATATCTGCCCTGTATGTGCGGGACAGCCGGGCGCGAAACCGCTCCCGCCAAACTCTTCTGCCTTATCGGGCGGCATACAGATAGCCGACGTCTTCGGCATGAGTCTTTCCGAACTGCCTGTGGTTACGATGAGGAAGCATTATTTCTATCCGGATCTGCCTAGCAATTATCAGCGGACAGCAGGACCAATGGCCACAGGTGGAGCTTTGGGGAAGTGCCGGCTTCGCGAGATCCATTTTGAGGAGGATCCGGGACAGTACGACCTTGCAAAAGGAACGGTTGATTTGAACAGATCTGGAGTGCCGCTTCTCGAACTCGTCACCGAACCTGATATGAGATTCAGCTCAGATGCGAAGCAGTTTCTTTCGGATTTGCTCTTTACACTTGAATATCTTCAGATTGCCAGGGATGAAATGCCGTTTAAGGTGGACACAAACATTTCTGTTGGAGGAGGAAACAGGGTTGAGGTGAAGAATATAAACTCTGTCAGCGGGGTGGTGAAGGCACTCGATTTTGAGACTGCACGTCAGGCAGAATTGCTCTCCAGTGGCCTCTCTGTTCAGCAGGAAACAAGACATTTTGACGCAATGAACGGCTCCACAGTACCGTTGCGTTACAAAGAGACGCTGGAAGATTATCGATATCTGCCGGATCCGGACGTGCTGTCAGTAACCCTTGCTGGAGTGAAGCCGGAAAAGCGTGAGAACCCTTTTTTGATACTGAACAGGATGAAAAGAGAAGGTTCTTCGGAGGCCGATGCCAGAACAATAATCGTTGACAGGCACCTGCTTGACACCTACAATCTGATTGCCGCAAAATGCGGCGCGCGTTTTTCATCTGTCTTTGTTGCAAGGGACATAAAAGCGGAAATAAACTACAGAAAGCTGCATTCCTCGGCAATCGCGCAATTGAGCAGCGGGCTGCTGGAAATAGCTGTTGCTTACAGCTCTTCCAGACTTAGCAACCGTAATGCAACCGGGCTCGTGAGATCATTGTTCGATGGAAGGAGCATCCATCCGGCTCTTGAAGAAATGTCCGAGGGATGGTATGGGATTGATGCAGTTGAAAGCATCGCAATGAATGTGATCGCTGACCATCAGGATGCTGTGGAAAAATACAGGAAGGGAAACGTCGAAGTAGTTAACTATTTCGTCGGACTCTGTATGAAGGAGATGCACGGAAAGGCAAAGTCGCAGGATATAATCGCCGCTCTCAGGCGCCTGATGGACCGGGATGACGGCACCTCAGAGCACAGGCAGTGATGTTCCGCTCTCAAAGAACATAATCTGCCCGTTTATTCCATCCACGGCTGCTGTATAACCGGTCATTGATCTGAATGTGTATGCGAAGTCAGAGCTGAATGGAGAGAAGGGGAGGAAGGGTGATGTCTGCAGTATGTATGACGCATGCGATATGGATATGGTGCTCATTTCCTGCCCCCCTGAGCTGTTGAAAAAATAAGCCGACATTGAACTGCTGTTGAGAATCTGCACTGCTGAAGCAAGCGTCAGCAAATCTGTTCCACGTGCAGATGTTCCGGACATATTCACAATGGCAGTTTGTCCGGAGGCAGTCAAACTTCCGTTGGCAGATTCGATTCTTGCTGCATATCCACCCTGTGTCGCACTTCCGAAAAGCATGCTCCAGGATGAGAGTGTGAAATTGTACTCCGCACTAATTATTTCTGCATTCCCTGCGGCCCGAATGTACTTTCCGAGTGATGTATTGTTCAGGGCAAAATCATAAGCTGTTGTAATGTTCAATATGCCATTTTCAGTGCCGATCGCCGGGACGGCATTTCCAGCACTCCACATGGTGTAGTTACCCCTGTTTGCCTCTTTCCCGTCAGTACCTGCTACGCTGACGGGGCCAGTACCGTTCGACTCAGAGATTCTCATCGAATCCGTTGAAAACCGCAATGTCGTGCCGTTCGATACTGCAGACGACGTTATATTCATCAGCAGCGGAAACGGAGAGTTGCTGTCCAGTGTCATGAGTTCAGTTAGCGAGCTGCCTGACGTTACATTAAGTTCAAGCATTGGACTGTTCAGTGAAGGATAAAAGCGGCCGGTGCTCCAGTGAAATCCATGGTAGGAACCATTGAGACCCAGACTGATGCTGCCGGTGAAACCGCCGGTGTAGTCTGACATCTGCCGGTTTGACATTGAAAATGATCCATTTTTCTCAAGTGCTGAAAACATGGTATTCTGCCATAACATCCCTCCTGTGATGCTGTCGTAGGAATCTGTCATCGGCTTCCAGTTTCTGCCAACGTTTACGAGTCCACCGCCTGTCTGCAGCGACAGGTGAATGGATGTATTGGCATCCTGCAGGAGAGTGTAATTGCCTTTGACGCCGTCAAATGTCTGCGCAGAATAGCCAATTTCCAGCACTGCGGTGAAGTTCAACGGCAGGCCGGCAGCAACCCCGTCAACGTACCCCTTTCCTGTGATGTTGCTGTAGGAATGGACGACGTAACATTCATGCGGTACACCCAGACCATCACTTATGCTTACGGTACTGCTGCCTGTCGAAAATGACGAGTTGCCGGAAAGATGCAGGAAGACGCTGTCTATCGTGAGCGTTGTGTTCACTCCAGACCTGCTGATGGGAATGCTTACGATGCCATATGGGTTATACGTGGATAGAGTCCCGCTCTGAACTCTGTATGATGCCCCGGCGCCAAAGTTAATCTGTCTCAACGAAAACGATGAAGGATAGACATAGACATTTGTGGCGCTCACTTCTCTCTGGCCGTTCCAAATGAAACTTGCGGTTATCCTGTATACTTCCGGTTTGTTGTAAATGTGTGTTGAGGAAATGCGGGTAGTCGTGTTTCCGTCACCGTAGTTTATCGAGTACAGCCTGAATGAGGAACCAGAAAATACCCGCGGACCCGGAAGATTAAGTGAAACGGTAACAGGATTGCCTGCCAGCGCCTCTTTAGGAAACACTGTCAGTTGCGGATGGTCTGCAAATTGGGTGGCAGCAATCGCAACCGCTGATACTATTGCAACTGCCGCTATTGCAGCAGCGACCAGTTTTTTCTTTCTGCCATCCACGGGCATCTCCTTTTCGAAACGGCAGACTACTCGACTGGAGGTTTTCGGTCATATCTTGAGATAAACAGTTCGTATATCGCTTTGCCGGTTGCACTGATCTATGCGCTCAAGCAGAGTGCGAGCACCCTGTTCATCATACA
>DAHXLZ010000245.1 GCA_027365715.1 Methanomassiliicoccales archaeon
AATCGTCCATTTTCATGGAAGATAAGGACAGGCCCCTTCATGGCCTGAAGCTCATACGCGACATACTTGAGATGACACACATAACCATCAGGGAGACGGGCACTGAAGGAAGAGGGACAAGATTCGAGATAAAGGTGCCCGGTGAGAATTACAGGATACGCGGGGCATGGAAGGAAAGGCAGGGACACAAAAGCCTGAACGGATGATATCCATTGCCGACATGCAACGCTTCTCCGGAAGTTCCCAAAACCAACCTCATTCCTGAATAGCAGGAACGTGCTGTCTGATACGGTGACTTGAACATGGACCCTGCAAACGAACCTGTGGTTGATATGCTCAATGCAATCGCAGACATACTGGAAATCACTGGTTCTGACAGGTTCAGGCCCCTCGCCTACAGAAGAGCTTCAAGGACAATCGAATCACTCCCGAAACCTGTTTCCGAATACATCAGGGATGGAAGTGTATCCGAACTTACAGGCATCGGCGAAGCGATATCGGCCAAGATAAAGGAGTTCGCAGGCACTGGCAGGCTTGAATATCTGGAAAATCTGAGAAAGACCATTCCTCAGGGTCTGCTTGAGATGCTGAGGCTGCAGGACGTCGGACCCAGGACTGCGGGACGCCTTTTTGCAGACCTTAAGGTGACCAACGTCGATGAGCTGGAGAAGGCATGCAGGGAACACAGGGTAAGGGTGCTGAAGGGATTTGGCGAAAAGACAGAGGAAAAGATGCTGCAGAGCATAGAGTTTTACCGTTCGAGTGGCGGCAGATTCCTGCTTTCCGAAGCCGGCGATATTGCTCAGGCGATAATTGGAACTATCGGCGCGCACGCAGAGCGCATAGAGATTGCGGGTTCATTAAGGAGAAGACGCGAAACAGTCGGTGACGTGGACATAATAGCTTCGTCTGCAGAGCCTGAGAAAATCATGGATGCGTTCGTCTCCTTTGCAGATGTGCGTTCCGTTCTGTCTAAAGGGGAGACGAAGTCCAGCATATCGCTGAAAAACGGACTGCAGGTTGACCTGAGAGTCGTCGATGATTCCAGTTTCGGGGCAGCACTCCTTTACTTTACAGGATCAAAGGATCACAACGTGTTGCTGAGGACAGTGTCCATAGAGAAGGGATACAAACTGAATGAATACGGCCTGTTCGGAAGGGGAGGAGGCAACTCAATCGCGGGAAAGAGCGAGCAGGATATTTACGCTGCACTATGCATGCAGTACATTCCGCCTGAGCTGAGGGAGGCCAGGGGGGAGATTGATGCAGCTGCCGAGGGCAGGCTGCCGGTGCTTGTCCAGGAGAGCGATATACTTGGGGATTTGCATTGCCATACAGACTGGAGTGACGGCAGCAGCACGCTTGAGGAGATGGCTGCAGCGGCAGAGAAGCGCGGATATCATTACATCGGCATTACGGACCATTCAAAGAGCGAGAAGGTTGCAAACGGCCTGTCTGAAGAGAGGATGGAAAGACAGATTGAGAGGATAAGCGCACTTAACGATTCAGGGCGCTTCGGCGTGAAAGTGCTGTGCGGAAGCGAAGTCGACATACTGCCCGATGGCAGTCTGGATTACAGTGATAAAATACTGTCCAGACTGGATTTTGCCGTCTGCTCAATTCACTCAAGATTCAACATGGATAAGAAGGAAATGACCGAAAGACTGCTGACTGCGATTTCCAACCCTTATATGACTATTTTCGGTCATCCCACTGCCAGGGAGATTGGAAGGAGGGAACAGATATCATTCGATACGGATGCTGTCTTCAGCGCTGCGTCGCAGAACTCTGTTCTGCTGGAGGCAGACGGCTCTCCCGGGAGGCTGGATCTCAGTGATGCACTGATAATTGAGGCAGAGAAACACAATTGCAAATTCATTCTCGATAGCGACGCTCATCATCACTCCTCGCTGTCTAACATGCGTTATGCCGTGTCGATGGCCAGACGTGGATGGCTGGAGAAGAAGGACGTTGCAAATACTCTGGATTTTTCAGAATTGTCGAAAATCATTCTCTGACAGCATTACGGCGTTGACTTCCACATAGCTCTTGGCCGGAGTTTCGGCTATGCTTTCATCTTCTTCACAGCAGCGAATGAAAAGGCGGCAGTGAGTATCTGAAAGAGGAGCAATGCAGTAACAGCAACGGATGTCGCGAGTATGGAGCTGTCGAGCTTTCCGAAGCCGAACAGGTAATCGAAACCCTCTGCGGCTGTTGAATGGAACTGGCTGAGTGCAAGACCCGATGCGGCATCACCGAGAATGGCTATAATTCCCACAGCAGACCATATCCCCATCGCCGTTGCGGCCGGCGCCATCTTCCGGATGAGCAAAACAATAAGCAGCAGCAATTCGACCACGGCAAATACCAGCAGTCCGTACCAGTGAATTACTGCATACTTGTAGAGGTACGGGTCCGCGGCCAGCAGATAAGCGGATGCAGAAAGCTGAACAATAACGAAGAATGAAATTGGAGCGGCAAAGTGCATTTTACCTTCGCTGTTTGCAGCCATGCGGTTACTATGCTCAAATACTATTAAAACATGAGTGAAATTGAGCTGAACATGTTTCTGAAGCTGGCATTTCAGGTGTGCTTCAGCCCTCTCCTTTTCTCTCCATGTGCCTTTTCCTGAGCCTCTCCAGGACTTCAGTATACTCCATGCCGGTGTAGCGCAGAGCAAGCAGGAAATGGAAGAGCAGGTCAGCGGCCTCGTCTACCGTCTGCGT
>DAHXLZ010000254.1 GCA_027365715.1 Methanomassiliicoccales archaeon
AACACGGCGGCGATGTCACTGTCACCGAATACCGCCCCGACATATGCGTCGCTGTCCACATTCTGGAACAGCAGGAGACGCTCGCCGTTCAGCGTGAGCTGATGACCCGTCGCCATGTTGCCGCACCTGCGCCTGACATTGTGCCTGACTTTCCTGAAGGGAGTACACAGGAAAATTGTGTAAAAACGAAAACAGAAAGAGAGAAAGAGGAAGAGATTATGTCTAACGGATATATGACAGGGAGAGAGGAGATATGAGGAGAGAGGTGAAAGGCAGCATGACTGATATGAGCATGATGAAGGAGAAGGTGAAGGAGGAGGAAGAAGAGGAAGAAGAAAGCAGCACGACAGACAGTCTTGCAAAAAAGACTGCCAACGAGATATTCGACAGGATGAGGAAGGGGGAGAACGCCTCATTCCTCGCCCTCCTGGAGGGCATCGTCAACGCTGTGATGGAGAGGGATTACTTCCTGCAGTCCACGGAGGACTACGCCAACGGCTTCTACACAAGGAAACTGCAGATGGCGATGGGAAGGCTCAACCTCAAGGTTCCCAGGGTGCGGCATTCGAAGGGATGGAGACCGGCGCTGCTGCCGACAAGATGGGGCAGGGTATACAGGGATTACGGCCAGATTGTGACAGCAATGATGGTGAACGGCTATTCGCAGAGGCAGATAAGGGATTCTGTCAACGCCGGTGTAAGAATCCCCAAAAACGCCGACCAGAAATTCCCCACCCCCAATAAAATATTTCCATCGTCCCTCTCCGCAGCCGGTGAAACACACATGGACTGGAAATGATGGACTCTCTCCTCCATGTTCATTTCATCTCACCCTGCCCCTTTGCCTTGACCGTCGGCAGTCCGGACTTCCTCCTGTCCTTCAGCCTGAACGATTCACCCTTTAATTTGTGCCGCACACTGCAGAATATTTTTTTACATTCTCCAGGGGCTTCAGAGAGACTGTTAAGAAACGATTCGCCAGGTTTGAAATTGACCCGTATGCCTCCCTGACTTAGGCGCTGTTTTTGGATTCTCCAAGAGCAGCATGCTCCTTCACCTTGACGGACCTAGTCATCCACATGCATATTCCCTGTAATGCGTCAGCCATCTCTGCCATGTCAGCACACCAGCCTGAACTCTGTTTCGGCGGACGATAGTGTCCTATGTAGCAGCCCGACGATCCGTTTGTATTCCGATTGCACAGTCTCATTATGTGCCGGTAGCTGATCCCTCCTTTCTATGGGGTCGCTGTTTATTGAGAGTTACGTTCTGTTTAATTCACGCCCTTTTGCACCACCGCCGATGCCCAATTCCTTTCCAATCACCGAGTGCGGCCGGCCAAGCTTCCTCATTCACTTCTCCGGTTCAATGTCGGGAAGCGTATGCTTCGTGCTCAGGGGTATGAATCAGTTCGATATCTGAGCACACGCCCTATTCGGTCAAACCCATGCCGCGCTTCCCCCTTTTTGTTGCCACATATCAGTAGGGGAGTGATGCCACCTGCACGCTTAACGTTACCGGTCGTAGCAGAAATAATGCAGATGAAGAAGGAACTCACATCGGGGACGAGCGTGAAAAGAAACAATGAAACTTTTAACTGTCTGAAGTTGTAGGTGGTAATTCCAAGCTACAAACAAGACATAATCAAATCACCGCTCAACTCGATGTTTGGAGTTCCCGCCTAAATGTCTTCGATAATGCTTCAAAGTTCCTCGAAATGTCACCAATATAAAGACACCCATCAGGAATGAATAACCAAAAATTGTCAAATTGACAATCATGGCATCCCGGATAGAGATTGTGTGCTCGCCATTTCCAATTAATAGGTATATTTTTTGACCAAAAGAGTTAGAACCTACGAATTTACTGTTTGACACAGCCCAATCATAGGAAGAGAGCGCCACAAAACCACTTTGACCTTTAATCAAGACAGATGCAGAAAGCGAGTTATATCCTCTAAATGACGTTTTTACAGAGTTCAAATTCTGAAGGTTATGAAAATAGGATAGAGGAATTATAATTGCAGAAGAAAAGTAAATTTTTGTAAGATTTAGAGAGAAAGTTTCCGAAACAGATAAACTCAATTTCATTGAGTATGTCTGTGGTATCTTTGAATTTACATCGATCGAGTGTGTACCAAGTTGTATTGTTCCGTTACCAAATGCTTTGAAGACAATCATATAGTTACCATTTGCTATAGTGATTCTCTTTGAAAGATAATCAGGCTTGACGGGACTCACAAAACTATACCTTGCAGTCATATTTCTTATTCCAATTGTACCGTTGATGTTTGCGTTTATTACGACAGTAAATGAACGGGCACCTTGTGGTATTTCTGCAGTAAAATTGACGCGCTTCCAAACCTCAGATGGTTTAAGCAC
>DAHXLZ010000277.1 GCA_027365715.1 Methanomassiliicoccales archaeon
ATAGAAGAATGTTGCCGACTGGAAGATTGGTGTTGTGACCGATCCTGTGAGCGAATCCACCATTTCGCCTCCGTGGACGCAGGTCGTCGAAAGTCCCTCTCCGGTGCCTTTTCGTTTAACGGCGGTCTTCATAAAGATAGCCTTCACTGAATAGCGGATTGCCGATACCCTACTTTACGATTTGTCCGGGAAGCACCGTGTAACCGTGATGCCTTTATCTATGGAGAGCTCAATCAAGCACGTCGTGCCGAAGTTACGAACTGGCTCACCGAAAATAGATTCATTGCTTGACGGCGGCATCGAGCCCTCGACAATTACAATGATATATGGCGAAGGAGGATCGGGCAAGACCAACTTATGCCTGATGCTTTCCAGAAATGCAGTGCTTGAAGGATTCAAGGTAATATATATCGACACAGAGGGCGTCTCCATGGACAGGCTTAAGCAGCTGAGCGGGGAGGAGTTCGAGAAGGTGTCGAGGAGCATTCTCTTTTCAACGCCATATGACTTCATAGAACAGACAAGACTCATCGAGAAGGGAATCAAACTTATTGAGAGCAGGGGTAAGATTGGGCTCATCGTTGTTGACAGTCTTACGATGCTGTTCCGCTCACACAGGGCCGATGACCAGGAGGACAGGAAGGAACTGAATGAACAGCTTTCGATGCTTCTCTCTGCAGCAAGGAAGAACGACATACCGGTTCTCATAACATCACAGGTGTACACAAATATCGACAAGGGCACGTTCGAGCCGCTTGGCGGTCACGCCATAAACCATGTGGCTAAAACGATTCTGCAACTTGAAAAAACTGAGAACAGGAAGCGAAAAGCGACGCTTGTCAAACACAGGTATCTGCGCGATAATGAACATGTGGAATACACCATAACGCAATCTGGAATGGAGTGAAGACATTCGTACTGATTTCAGTTGTCGCGCCTCACAGTGTAATCAATCATCTCCACCAGCAGTTCCTTTGCCTCGGATGATTTGAGTACACTCGTCTTTTCCTTGGCTTCCCTGATGTACTCGAGTGCAAAGTTCTTGGCATATGACACGGCGCCGCATTTGTGAAGCAGATTAACAGCATCCTGCACGGTTTTCTTTGTTGCTTTGGAATTGCCCAGAATCCCCTTAAAAGTCTTCCTGTCTTCCCCTTTGAGTTCGTTCATGCCATAGACAACCATTAATGTGCGTTTTCCCTCGCGTATGTCGCCGCCGAATGGTTTGCCGGTCTTCTCCTCGTCGCCCTCGAGATCCAGGACATCATCCCATATCTGGAAACCGATGCCCATCAGGTAACCGAGTTCTCCCATTGCTTTGATCTGATCCAGTGATCCTCTGCCAATGATGGCCCCGGCCCGCGCGGCTGCAAAATAAAGTCTGGAAGTTTTCTTGTCAATCATGTTCAAATAGTCTTTTACTGCAACCTCGCTCTTCTTCTCGAATTCCATATCCATCTGCTGCCCCTCCGCAACTTCCCTTACAGCGAGTGCAGTATCATTGACTATTATTCTGAGCAGTGCGTCATCGACCTGAAGATTGCATATATTCTCAAATGCCAGCGCAAAAAGGGCATCGCCTGCAATTATCGCCGTCGGCGTGTCGAACTTCTTGTGCACAGACACGATACCGCGTCTGAAATCAGACCGGTCCATTATGTCATCATGGACGAGGGTGAAGTTGTGTATAATCTCGAGTCCGACGCCATACGGTACGGTTGTGTCGCCGTTGCCTGAAATTGCCTCTGCTACCAGGTAGGCCAGCAACGGCCTCAATCGCTTTCCTCCTGCGAGCGGGTAATGCTTCATGGCAGTCCGGAGTGTTTCGTTGTCTCCGACAGCCAGTGCTTTCTCCAGCTCCTTGTTGATTATTCCTTTCCTTCCTTCCAGCCTGTCCATTAGACTCATAAATTCGCATTCCTCCTGCAGCAGGACGCAGTACTGCCGCTAAATTCAGGCAATACCCATCCACACCCCTGTCGTGCCAGAAATGACACATTCACTCTTGGCCAGATTCTTCACGCTGGCAGAACCGGTCAAGAACATGGCAACCCTTAATTCTTCAATTATACCGATCAACTCCGACTTTACAGCACTGCTGCTCTCGGAAGCAGACTTAATCAGCGCCCCGGCCAGACCTGAACAGGATGCACCAAGACAAATAGCTTTTGCAGCATCAAGGCCATTCCTGATACCGCCCGACGCAATTACAGGAAGGCCGACATTCGCCTCTACTACAGAGACCGGAGCAGGGATTCCCCAGTTCCAGAATGTCTTCCCGAGCCTTTCTCCCATACTGTTTCCCTTACGCCTTGCCCTGTGATATTCGACGGCAGACCAGCTTGTGCCACCGAGTCCGCCCACGTCTATCGCTTTTACGCCTGCCTTCTTGAGCGCGAGCGCTGTTTTCCTGCTGACGCCCGCACCAGTCTCCTTTGCCATTACAGGCATGCTTCCTGCAATGTTCTCTATCGCGGCAAGGACGCCCGAAGCCATGCGATCTCCCTCAGGCTGTACCACTTCCTGAAGATAGTTCATATGTATGGCCAGAAGGTCGGCGCCAACCATCTTCATCGCCCTGGCAGCGTCGTCGGCACCATATGGTCTTCTTCCCGGCTGCCGGATCAGCTGCGGAGCGCCCATGTTCGCGATCACCAGCGGTACGTCATAATCAGATACAACGCTGTAAGTCTTCTCCAGCGCCGGATCTTCCAGCGCTGCCCTCTGGCTACCCACCCCCATAGGTATTTGCAGATCGGATGCGGCCCGGGCGAGGTTTCTGTTAATTGCCAGCGCCTTGTCGAATCCGCCCGTCATTCCAGATATTAAGACAGGCGCTGCGATCTTTCTGCCAAGCAGTTTCGTCTCCGTTGATATGGAATCGAAGTCAATCTCCGGTAGTGAGCGGTGAATAAGTGTGACGTCATCCCAGTAATTTGCGGAAGAACGCACGGGTTTGTTAAGCACGATGTCTACATGCTCCCCCTTCCGCTTTTCGGTGACCCCATGAATGGAACTGTCCGGCATTA
>DAHXLZ010000298.1 GCA_027365715.1 Methanomassiliicoccales archaeon
GATCGCGTCACCTTATCAGAAGTTGCGAATCAGAAGTTCAGGAGCGCCGGTCCTTGCGGATCCGTCTTCTTTCACCTGGCGTACCTGAAACCGTCCCTGAAGGCAACGGTCTCGGATTTGAATGCCGATCTGATCAATGCATATGAGGTGATACGCGATGATCCGGGCAAACTCATCGAACAGCTCGCCGGACTTCAAAGTGATTTCAGGGCTGTTCAGGACAACAGATCGGACAAAAAATTATTCTATACCAGTATACGCTCACGACCGCCCGTTCTTGAGTCGAGTCCGGTTGAAAGGGCCGCATGGTTTATTTTCCTGAATAAGACTTCATTCAATGGCCTTTACAGGGTCAACAGCAAAGGGGAGTTCAATGTCCCTTACGGGGACTACCCAAACGTTACATTGTTCCATGAAAAGAACCTCATGAATATTCATGCCCTGTTGAACAGGGAGGGTATAGAGTTGCTTCGGTGCGATTATACCGAAGTGCTTCTTCAGAATGCAGGACGTAACGATTTTGTTTATCTCGATCCGCCTTACTACTCCGACGGCAACAGGGGTTTTACAGGTTACAACGCCTCCCTGTTTACCGGAGACGATCAGGCAAGACTTGCTGAAATTGTCAGCACGCTCACGGAAAGAGGCTGCAAGGTTGTTGTGAGCAATGCTGATTCGGCCTTCGTCAAAAGGCTGTTCGACAGGACGAGACCTGAGGGGCATAATTACTACTATGAGAAATTGAAGGCACTGCGTGCGATAAACTGCAACGGTTCCGCAAGGACCGGCGCTCCTGAACTTCTGATTCGCAACTTCTGATAAGGTGACGCGATCTTTGTGCAGCGGGAAGGCAGACAATGCTGAAAATTGCAAATTGGTCCGCGCGGCTGGTACTGCACACTGCGGTCCACCAGAGACCTGTCTGCTGACGGAATCCACGTCTGTATTGTAACAGCGCCTGCGTCTGTTGTAACTGCCTGCCAGGCACTGCAGACCATCTGCTGCTTCAAAACTGCGAAATGAAAGAATTCCGATCTTTGCTCACAGCAGGTATTATTTCGGGAAAGCTTCCCATGGTCAACTGCTAAAATATACGTGAATGTGGTGAACCTTACGGAACTCTGCCATATACTCCACAGAAGGAGTGAACAAATGGCAGTCGAAAAGGAGAAGAATTTGAGAGCAGACGGTCTTCGAGTATACGAAATCGATGACGGTGAGCTGTGGCGTCAGGCCTCGAAGTTGAAGGCACTGGGATCAATCTCTCTTGCTGGCGCCTTCTCAGCCGCAACAGCCCGGATTATCTATGGTGAACCTGTTGTGGGTTTGGATGACGGATTCGATCAAATAAAGGACCTGAAGCTGGTAAACATATCTTAATCCGCGAATCTTTGGCTGCCTTGTTGTCTGAAGACCCCACGCGTGATCAGCAGGGACGAATCTGGTCAAAATTGAACTGTTCTGAAGGGCCGTGGCAAGCAGTTGTGAAGAGACGATGGCGGGCCACAGGAGTGAAGGGATATGCAAATCTTGCCAACACTCCCTCTTTGTCAGGCGGGCTTGGAGGGATTTGACTAAAATGGTGCGTTTACATCAAATTCTCCCGACACGCGGTCTATTGCATCTGGAGTATAGGGAACATCGATTTCTGTCAGCTGCTGAATCTGTATATATGGCAGTTATACGTATAACTTATCGATGGAAAAGAGAATGAAAATCGGCCCGAAGGGCCAGTTAGTGATACCCAAAGATATCAGGGAAATCGAGCGAATTGATTTAACGAAGTTTTGAATTGAGTGAATGGCGGCTACGGTTCGCATTTTGCCGGGGACTGCCAGCAAAGTCCTTCTCCATCTTCGCAGATGCAGATTGCAGATATTTGAGTCCCTGGAGGCGATGCAATCGGCCCAGGCCTTGTACAACTGGCGTGATGTGATTCGGCATCCCTGCTGCTTTTACGACGTGTCTTTCCAGACTCATTCTCTATTTTCGAGTCTGAAACAGGACTGTGCTGGGGGAAAAGGAGAAGAGTAATCAGATATTCGGACAGTATACATACAACGCAATGCTGGCATTATAAAGACAATTATGATCAATGATCGTGCTTATGAAATAATGAGAATCAAAGGTTCAGATCTTTACCGCAATGCGAAGTCAATTCCTGCGGGGTCTCTGGAATACTCATCTGTATGGAAACCGAACGGCCCGAGGCTTTGGCACCCGGTTTTTCAGGAACTCCAATATATTATTATATATGGAAAATGTTTCATTAATTATGAAACTAGTTCAAGCCAAGATTCCAGAAGCGGAGTATCTTCTCCTGAAAAAGAGGGCAGTTGACGAGCACAAGACCCTGCAGGAAGTCATAAGAGAAGCACTGAAGTCGCATTTGCTCTCAGACAATGTTGATGTTAAGGATCCATTTTTCAATGCATTTCCAATGACAGGGAAGACAGGCAGGAAGGAAAAGACATCGGCAGATCATGATATCGTAATTTATGGTGGCAAAAATGATATTCGTCGACACTAGCGCATGGTATGCTCTCGCCGTGGCCGACGATATCAACCATGCTCCTGCAATAGCTTTCCTCGAAGCCATATCATCAGGCGAATTCGGTAAGATGATCACGACGGATTACGTTCTTGCGGAAACATATACCCTGTTGAGGATAAAGAAGGGAACGGAACTGGTCGCGCGCTTTGCCGAGTCTGTCGCTCAGAGCTCAAACGTGAAGACTCTCTGGATTGGCGAGAACGACTTTTCTCTCGCACTGGAAAAGCTCCTCAGATTCAAAGACAGGATGCTGAGTTTTGCAGACTGCTCAAGTTCAGTAGCCATGGACGCTCTCGGGATAACTGAAGTGTTCGCGTTCGATTCCGATTTCAGGACACTGGGTTACACACTGCATCCGGAACGGCAGGAGTACTGACGATCATTGCCTATTATTCTGACCGTATCGATTCCATACCGTTTTCTGTAAGGATCGCTGCAGTTGGCCGGATAGCAGTCTGTCCCTTCCCTGACTCCGTACATTGCCCAGCGGGCGTGGTGGGATTCGGCTCAAATGGTGCGTTTACATCAAATTCTCCCGACACGCGGCCTATTGCATTTTGAGTATGGGGAATATCGATTCTTGTGCCAGATCGATTTCGGCCAACTGCCGAATCTGTATAAATACC
>DAHXLZ010000302.1 GCA_027365715.1 Methanomassiliicoccales archaeon
GACATCAACATCCCCTGCGATCCTTAAAAATACGAAGTGTGTAGGGGGTAGGGCGCGAGGGTAGCCAAGTATGGCCAAAGGCGGCAGACTCAAGATCTGTTCTCGAAGGAGTTCCTCGGTTCAAATCCGAGCCCTCGCATACCGCCAAAAGTTCAATACTCTTACTCTGAAATGCTGCTCTGCTTATATACTGATGGGATCGCTTTCTAAAATATAATTTTCCGCCGATATATTTTCAGCGTTGAATAGCTCAGAAACCGGTCCTCTGATCATGACTTCAAACCTTACCGAACTCATCTCTTCATATGTCTTATTTTCCTCTTCATTATAAAATTCAGCGTCCTCTTTAAGCCGCTGCCAGTAACCTCTTGGCTGACGCTTCACAGCCAGGACGTTCTCCAGTGAAGCATACACATTGACGAACAGCCAGAGGATTCCATTAATTACTTCCGGCCTCAGAGGATCCAGTCTTAAATCCTGTTTTCTCGCTCCTTTCCATCCTGAAGTCGACAATTCGCGAAGGAGACAAACCCATTCATCTATGACCTTGGAGAAGTACGGCTGTGGCAGATTGGAAAGGTACTGTAGAATTTCATCCGGACTGAGATCGTTTCTTTTGCATTCACATTCCCGGCTGACGGGATTCCATTCAACAGGGCATTTTTCCGATAACTGCGCACACACTTTCTCAGCCACCTTACGGCCTTGTCTGTTACCTATGCCCTTTCTGACGTGGAATTCATGGACTTCATCTACAGTTGTCTTCCCATGAGTGATGACGAAAGGCAACGTCTCTTTGAGAATCCATCCTTTAGCCCTTCTTTCAGAAGCCTGTTCTCCCATCGAGTAAGTCTATGCATCAGGAGGGTATAAAACATTTGTTTGTGGATACCAGAAAAATGGTGAATAAAGCTTGTCATTTATGAAAAATTACGAGTCGTACTGTCCTTAACGACTGTACGACTCATGCGTACTATCTTTCAACAAGACAACAAAAGTAAGCCCTAAAGTATCACTATGGAATATGGCCGGAAACTTTCAATGGGTAAGAAAAGTCCTTAGAATACATGGAACGTTCTATATCTCGATCCCTGTTCAATGGGTAAACGCGAATGGTCTGTTCCCTGGCAGCAAGCTCGTTATTGAGGCCTCAGAAGACGGACTGTCTATTTGGCCGGAGGGGGGACTATGAGCTGGGCCAAGGTTTTCCAACTTTGGCAGGAGCTCACTGGTGAAAATCTTCTCGAAGAAAAGCCAAAAAAAGAGGCTGAGCAGTGACGCAAAAAGCCCCCTCCCCCGGCAAGGGGAGGAAGCAGACAACAAGCGGTTCTCGTATCAATTCTCAAAGTAATAAAGCTATGCGTGAAAATTCCGTCTGGAATGTTATATGTGAAAGCCCAGGCTGCGGATGGTCTGCACAGTTCGCAACAGGCAGGGAAGCAGGAGAGGCAGGCTGGAAGCACCACAGGACGCATCACCAGGAGAAAACAGGCAATTCTCACCATGGCAACTGCCCGTCCACACATATTTTCAAAACGGCAAAGGGGAAAGGGCACTTTCCCGTGAGTTTCACAGGTGAGGCGTATCAGAAGACCTCCGGACCGGCAAGGAGCGCTTAGAAATGACAATCCCAGAGCAATTGAACGATTTTCTGCACATCCGCTTAGTCAGGATAAAAGCTGGAAGCAAAGAGCCGGTTGATAAGGGTTATCAGAAGAGAGCAAACTTCCGGTACGGCAGTCCTGAGATTCTAAAGTGGATTGAGAATGGCGGCAATGTTGCGGCTCTTTCACTTAATGGCTTCTGTGTCTTCGTGGACGGCGACACTCAAGCGATCCAAGCCGCATTGACGGCATTGCCCGAAACGTTTTCCTGGTCAACAGGGAAGCCGGGGCACAGACAGTTCTCATATAAGGTTCAAGACGGGCCGATGCACTCGATGCCATTGAGCGACGGCGCATATTTGAAAGGGGTTGCGGGCTATGTGCTGATACCCCCATCGGTGCATCCAAACGGCACTAAATACGGCTCATCGGTAACCGACGTGCCTATTGCAACGGTAACGAAGGCCGCACTCATTGAGGTTCTTAAGCCGTTCGGTGCGACAGTTGAGTCTCCGACGAAAACAGCCCCTAAAGTGCAGAGACAAGGCAAAGGGCTTCGTGACATTGAACCGATTGTGAAAGCGCTCATGGACTTCTGGCCAAACCCCCCGGGTGAAAATCATCGGCATGACCTGACGCTTGCAATTGCGGGTTTTGTTGCCCGAAGCGGCGGAAGCGAAGAGCAGGCAGTCGGCATCGTGCAGGAGCTCGTAAACAGAACGGGCTGCGGATTCGTGCATGTTTCCGAATCAGCCAGGGCATTCAGGAGCTCTATCGAGAGACTGAAGGCCGGCGAAAAACCGGTACGAGGACTCACGGCAATCTCAAAAATCTTGAGCGAAATTGAAGGTGAAGCACATGAAATCCGATGAAGCAATGGAGGCAATCCGCGAAGCCGCAAAAGGGCCAGGCGAGGAGTGTTTTCAAACAGCCTCCGTCGATGGAATAGAGTTGAAGATTCATTATTACGAATACAAAGAGGCTGAGAAGGTTGACCTGCACCGGACAGCGAACGAGATCAGGCGCAAACTACATGTCGAAGTTCTCAAAGACAGACGCGGCCGCGTCGTCGGAATATTTCATTACGATTTCAAACAAGGTTTCTATCGTCAGGATGGAGAGCGGAGAATTCGGGAAGTGGCTGAGCAGATTTTCATGAAGGCCGCGAGCACGAATTTAAAGAACGAATTACTCGCGCACATTTCCGATTTTGGTTTTCAGTATTTAGACAAGTGGCAGGCATCAGGGCTCAATCACATTGTCGTTAACAACGGAACACTCAATTTGGCGAAGGCTTCGATGGGGGACATCCCGCTCGAACCACACAGCCCAGAATTCCACTGCCTGAATAAGTTGAATGTGGATTTCGATTCAGGCGCGACGGCTGATATCTTGATAAATCATCTTAACCGGGTCATGCCTTCTGTGGATGATCAGCTTGCTTTTCAGAAGTTCATCGGATCCATGCTCGACAGCGCTTCGTATTCGCATCAAAAGGTCTTGTTTCTTTATGGTGCGGAAGGAAGCGGGAAGACAGTAACACTCAAGGTTTTTGTCAAATTTTTCGGAGAAGATAACATACGCGGCAAGACACTTCAGGAGCTGTCTGAGAACCGTTTTGCGACAGCTGATTTATTCAGCGCCTTCGCGAATGTTTGTGAAGAGCTTCCGCAGAAGTCTATCGTCTATTTGGAGCGACTCAACCGACTGACCGGCGGCTGGGTTGAAGGTGAGCATAAAAATGGCCGGCCCTTTGGATTTTATCAGAATGCAAAGATCGCAGTTGCATGCAATGACCTTCCGAAGATAAATGCTGAACAGACGACGGTGCGGGCATTTATGAGCCGTCTTCTGATCATCGTCTTTAATCAAACCATCAGGGGAACTGATTCAGAGGTGGCAAATTACGATGAGGTCCTGCTCAATCAGAAATCGGGTCTCCTAAACTGGATACTCGCCGGCTACGCAAAGTACCGCCAGGACGGAGGAAAGATAAAAGCTACGCGAACCACAGATGATACACTTGAGTATTACATCGCAAACAGCGATTTCGTACAGTTTTTTGCGGACGGTTGCACGGAATCCGGTGACCGTGAAAAGGACTTTGTCCTTCTTGAGGAACTATGGCAGGCATACCTGGACGAGGCGAAAAAGAGAAAAGTAAAAACCGTAGTAAGACAGACATTTTTATCTACTTTCCCGCAGAAGTTCAAAGGATCAACGGCAAAGGCTCGACAGCGTGTACCGAATAGCACAAACGAGCAGCGATTAGAATATGTCTTCCCTGGAGTCAAATTGCTCCCTCCTGAGCGCCGTTTCGGGCGTGAAAACGGAGTCGCAAACATTGACAAAGAAGAGCATGCTAATCAAGTTTTTCTGGAAGCGGGTACCCCCCTTCAAGTAGGTACAGCAGGTACGAAAAGCGCAAAAGGGGGGGAAGATGTACCTGCTGTACCTACTTCAGACCCCCTACCCGCTTCCAGAAAAGTAGAAAATCCTGATAAAGAATCGCACGGTGAAGAACCTGTCGAAACTGCCATTTTGGGTATCTTGAAATCTGCCCGTGGAGAGTATCTCGAACAGTCTATTTTTATGCTGTCCTCGACACTTAGAAGTTACGGGCATGAAGTCTCTCCGGATAGTGTTAAAGCCATTTGTGAGCGACTTTTATCTATTGGCAAGCTGAGAGTTAGGAACGAGAAGTATTCAGCAGTTCTGGAGGCGTACCCATGACCTACTGCATTAATGAGCCGACAGTGGCCCGTATTGTCACCATGCGCCGCAATCGCTTCCCTTGGCGCGTTATATCTCGCAGGACGGGCCTTTCTGTTCCAATATGCCGGAAGGCCTACAGACAATGGCAGGCTGCCAGGGCAGCGGAGGCTGAGAGGGAAGAGGTAGGGCCATGAAGCATAGCAACTATCCTCCTGCCTCCAGGCCGCGCACAGAGTATCGCTGCGAGGCCTGCGACTTCAAGACACAGAATCATAGCAATGCCCGCACACACAGCCGGCAGACCGGCCATCCTTTCGCGGAATGGAGGTTTTGAGCAGTGTATAGGTCCAGGTCCACATTTCAATCAGAAGGACGGGAGGAAGAACATGAAATTCACAGCGATTGAAGACATGCCAAGGAATGAGCTTGAGGAGTGGCTGGATAAGATTCTGGAAGTTATTGGTTTCAAATACATCCATACTGGAGCAAGCTTGAGCGAAACGGAACTCCAGCTGACAGCCATGATCTACAAGACAATCGTAAAGCGGTTCGATGAGGAAGAGGAGCGCGACAGGCAGAATGAAGATAAATACCGGGAATTGTAGGTGAAAGAAATGTCTGAAAAAAAGGTGAAAGTAAGAGCACACGAACGGGTAAGGGAAGGCCAGCCAGAACACGTCAAACAGCACAGTCGGACGATTGAGGGCAGGGGCAGAGGCCCTCTGTCTGAGAAGCCTCCGGAGGATGAGGAGCTCGACGTCACCGCGACAGTCGAAGGGAAGACGGACTCGAGCGGCCAGCTGAAGGATGCCAGGGTGAGCGAAGTCAAGCTCCGGCCCAGGAAGGAAGACAAGGATGACTGAGCTCGTCGACGGCCAGGCTCAGTTCAAGGGGCTGGGCTTTCATCAGACGCTCGGGGATGCCGTGCGTGCAATGGTTGTAGAATACATGACATACAATCACTTCCAGGAATGGAGCTGGGATGCA
>DAHXLZ010000312.1 GCA_027365715.1 Methanomassiliicoccales archaeon
GTTGAAGAGCGAAGAAGTCGGCCTGGGCTCGCTAGTGACTGTCCCGAAAGTTTGGGGATTTTCCGGTTATGCCGGCATCCGGAAATTTCCTATCTCACGCTTCATACCCCCACAATTTGTCTTGAAGGAAGACGACATTTCTGAACTTGAAAAGTTGGTTCATATCCTGGAATTATCTGAGGAATTTTCTCAAGAATCTCTGGGCTCTTCCCTCCGGCGCTTCAATACATCCTATGAGAGATGGAGAGACGATGATCGAATTATTGACATCGTTGTTGCGCTTGAAGCAATCCTCCTTTCCGGAAATGAACAGCTGGAACTCAAGTATCGGTTCGCCCTTCGGGGAGCTGCACTCATGAACTTGCCATCCGACGAGGGAAAGAAGGTGTTTGAAAACCTAGGATATGCCTATGACATCAGGAGTCTCATATTGCATGGTGAAAGGCAGAAAGGTGTCATCACGATAATGAAGAAGGTCACGAAGAGCAATCATGGGATTCAGTCATTGGGCCAATTTGTATTTCTGCTGCGCAATTACCTGAGAAGGGGCATTCCAGCTTATCTTTCGATAAGGGAAACAACAAACAACCATGATGAAGTCATAAAGTTACTGGACAGACGAATCATCAACGGCCTTGCCACAGAACTTAAGAATTCTTGATTGCACTGGATTGTACTTCGTTGATGTGTGTTTTTTCTGAGCATCACCTGGGCTAAACGGCAAGGTCATCAGTCTGCAACAGATCTGGCACACGTATTGCGTTTTCATAGTTCCCCCGTCTATGTAACTGCACAATAATTGAAGCTGAGGGCAAGAGAGTGCTTCTTCGCGAAGACAGTTGACTGCCGCCTTGTTTCAACGAAAGTCAGTCATTCAATTGGACCGCCGGAATCGGATTTGGCCGCAAGTCTGTCCCAGAGAAAATGATCCCAGCATGCCGCCGATTCTTTCCATGTGCAGGAGAACATCTGCATTCTCAAGTAAATCGCAGAGAACGGCTCTGTCGTGATGTTACCGAAACTCTTGCCCCCTAGGTAGCTCTGCGAAATGCAGGGAAATACCGCACCGTCCGGATTGATGATGACAGCCTGCCTTCCAGCCCTGCATGTGGAAGCCATCCGAAGCTTACCGTAGGGAAAAATGCGAAGATAATCCCTCAACGTCGAATTACCGAAGTTTAGCCTTCCACTATCGCTGAGTTCATCCAGATTGCGCAAAATCCCTTCAAGTTCTGCGTATGTGAATTCGTTGTAGGCGCCTGGTTCCCCCTTATTCAGAAAAAAGGCCGGGCATACGAGTCCCAGGGAGACATCGATGTCTTTGCCGCCGAAGAAATCAAGCATCTTCACGAAATCCCGAAAGTTCTCCCTCGAAATGACCGTATGGACTGCCACTGTCCTCCTGCCCGGATGCCCATCATATTCTTCAGCAATCTTCTTGATGGCCATGATGTGTCTCAGGCACATGACGGGATCCTGGAATTTGTAGTTGGGCTTTCTGAAGGAATCCATCGAGAAGACAAGCGTAGCTTCGTCTGCATCAGTGGCAAACAGGCTACGATATAGCTCTTCATTGAACCTGACGCCGTTGGTGATTACCATCAGGGACTTGGGCTTTTTGGTGCCGTGAAACGGCTCAAAGACTTTGCAAATGTCTTCACGCAGGGAGGGTTCCCCTCCGAGCAGGGCGTAATGCGTAAACCCCAAGTCGAGCGCATCATGAAGCGTGGAGGCTATCGTTTCGGAGGCGAGCCTTTCCGCGGCTCTCGGTTTATCGTGCGATACGCCGCAGTAGACGCACCTCCGGTTGCAGCGGTTGGTAATCTTGAAATCAATCCACTTGAATCCGGAGTCATATCCGTGCTGGCGACGTCCGAAGGCCTGTTCCGGTGCCGATGACTTCATCAAGGCACGTCACCATTCGAGTATGTGGTACCGCCGGAATCTTCAGCAGTTTTGTAGGCAACAGTCATTCCATGGCATGCGGCAAAAACCGATCCGTCAAGCAGATAGATGACGAATCCGTCAAGGAAGTCAATCCATTCTCTTCTTCTGTATCCCTCACCGAACAGCTGTTGTCTCAAAAGCATCAGGTGCAGGTCATGGTCAACAAACAAGTGCAACTCATCCCTCATAGTGCCCTCGAGATCGTTCGTTATGCTGGATATTACCTGCCGCGCAATTGTTCCAGCGGAGACGGCGAGGGACGGTGGCAGGCCGAATCCCCTGTAATTGCCAGTGCTCCCGGATCTGTGAATGGCACTGACTATATCGTCTATTGCAGGGCTGTTTGACTTTGCATGAAGGAGTGCTGCTACGGACTTATGGGAATCAAGCAGCGAAACTTCTATTCCGGGATTGGCTGAAGCGAACCCGTCCAGTATTTCACGTGCCGTCTGCCTGCAGCGCGTCTTCTGGCTGCTGACGGCCACGATTGAGGACGCCCACTTCAGCCGGGTGCCGAACCGCCTTGCCGCCAGGATTCCTTCGGAGTTCAGTTGAACATCTTCGTTTTCCGGCGTCGTAATCTCCCCCCTTATTGAGTGCCGGATGACGAGTGCAGCCCGCGCGCCGCTCGGAATGTTCGCAACGTCGTTCAGGATCTCCCTGCCCACATCCAGTTCTGCTTCATCCATCCGCTTTCCTCCTCAGGTAATAACAGTTCAGGCAGTATGGATGCCTGCTGCCCCCCTCCATTAAGTAGTCAAAGAGTATGCTTGGAAGGCTGCAGAGAACTTCTCTCATGCTGTTCCTTCTCAGGTTCCCGTAGACATAAGGATTCATCATGTTACAAGGGCAGACGTCACCGTTGTAACGGATGAAAGCCTCTTCCCTGTATGTCGGGCAGGAACTGTGATTGGAAAATGAAACAGTTCCAAGCGGAACAGGCAGGCCCTCTATCCGGTCAGGGAGCATCAGCAGGACACCTGTCTGTTGCGCCACACGTTCTGCCTTCCGGAAGGTCTCCACGAGCTCGCTGAAACGATTCCTCATCCAGTTTCCACTCCCTCCTTTCTGCATATTCGCGATAACACCGCCAATACCATTGCGGGCAGCGAATTCGACCATCTCCGGAAGTTGCCTGAAGTTGCAGTTCAGTATCGTCATGATGATTTGTGTCTTCAACCGATCCCTGCCAGTTCCGGAAGACAGTTCATGAATGTATCGGATATTTTCCAGGAACTGCTCAACGTCCAGACCGCGCCTTATCCTTGAGAGATCATCGCGGCGGACTGCATCGCAGGAAATGAAAAGCATGAAGTCCATATCTATGAGCCTTGCCAGCAAGTGCCTGTCCCTTGTGCTGAGATTAGTTACAAGCTCAAGACTGGCGGCCAGTTCTTCTGCCAGATCAAGGTATCTGTGGAAATCAGGCACAATTGTGGTTTCACCGAGCCCGTTGAGGCGAACTGTCTTTGCAGTTCGGAGGGTATTACGGCAGATGCTTTCGAAGAATGAAAGTTCCATCGTCCTCGACGGATCGTAACCCTTCGCTCCCACACCGCACATAACACAGTTGAGATTGCAATTGTTTGTAAGTTCAACGAGGAATTTTTCCGGGTGAGGTCTGGAGACAGAGGGCCTCCTGCCCTCAAGGAAAAATTCAACCAGTGATGAGAAGAGGCTGCTGTCGGAGGCGTCGGTATCCCTCAGCATCATGAGGATGTCGGCAATAAGCAGCGAGCGTTCCTGAATGGGATGTTCTCCGTCGCATGCTGCATGTCTGAGGATCGCTGAAAGGAGCGGCGGATCATACCTGCCGGAACACATGTAGCGTGCCCTCAAAGCATCACCGAGAGGTGAAGTTCCAGCCTCCTGCACCCACCGCCATTCCTCCAACATGTTGAACCTCTGGAGAATTTCTCTGTCATAGAATAGGTTCCAGAATTCTCCGAGTGTGGGTTCCCGTTCCGGGCTACCATTTACAGTTGCGGTCATCCCCACCGCCAACCAGTGTTGTATGCGACACGCTGCATGATCCTCAGGATGAGGAATGCGACTACAGTCCGTATGTCCAGTCCTGCCGCCTTGAACCGATGCAGTTCCCATAACAGATCGGTGCCGAGGTTTACGGGTGTGATGGGCGGCGGTCTCATCGTATCGTAGCCCCAAGTGGTGGAAACGACTTCATGTTCGTTGATATAAATATAGGTCGTCTGATCATCCCCCCTTTCCGAAATGCCTTTCAGTGACCCTGCGGGAACCGCACCCGTAGTTCCGGAAGGTGCGCATGAAATCCAAAGGGTTGTTCCTGTATTCATGATAAACAACCGCTTCCGGGGCATAGGTGAATTTCCAGCCGGCTTTCGCGAGCTTGAAACTGAGCCCTACATCTTCGCCACCAGCCTCAGCAATATCAACTTCAAATCCGCCCACTTCCAGAAGAGCATTTCTGTGATAGCAACAGTTCGCACTGACAAGATACAGCAGGGATGGAGGTGGCTCCAGTATCCGGTGAAAGGTGTAGTATCTTGATATGATGCCGCTGCGCATCGGCATAATATGACCACCAACTCCTGCAATCCGTTTCTCTGGCAAGAGTCTGGCTGTCAGACCTGCCAGCCAGTGATGATCAACCATGCAGTCATCGTCTGTGAATGCAATAACTTGGCCGGAGGCCGCCTTCACGCCGGCATTACGGGCATGACCCGGTCCGTGGCTTCTATTATGTACGATGACGACGGGATTGTATGGGTGATCATGCTGCAGCCAGGAATGTATAGTGGTCCGGGTTGCGTGCCCTTGAGACCCGTCATCCACTACTATGACTTCCGAGGGGACTACACCACTCAATTTATCCAGGCTGCAAAAAAGATTGTGAAGTCCCTCAGGGCGGTTGTGCGTGGGTACGACTACTGAAATATCGCGCGAACTGCTCATTCACGGTCCCCCTGAAATGACAGGCAATCCTTATTCATTTACAGGCTCACTTCTCATCCTCTTTCTTTGTTCTTCATGTCTTTTTTGGATAATTTGGCGGCGTTCCAAGAGAGTCCAGTAGTTGCAATCGCATATAATAAACCGAAGTTCTGTATTTCAACCTTGAAATTCATTGCGCATCCAAAACACATGAGTGATGGAAGAGTTAACATTTTGGCGGGAGGGCAAAGATGTGAAGAGCACTGGAATCCTTTTCAGTGGTGAGCAAACTTTATTTGCTGCCGTTCTCGATGCCATTACGTAGTTACAGAGTCTAGCCAACAGGCTCACGGATTACGGGACAACTTCTCTTTCAGAATCCATGGATTCTCGATGAGCCAGTTGACCATCAACCGTATCGACTCCTTCGCGCATAGTGCAAGTATGGGATCCTGGAAGCCGTGGTCCCTGTCCTCGCTGAAGTAGTCTCTGTGAATAACCGGCAATATGTATTTCAACGCGATTTCTGAGACAAGCGATGCCATCTCCTGCTTCACTTTGTTCAGTTCGCTGACTTTTTTCATGAGGGCGGCGTATTCAAGAGAAAGTTCTTGTTTCCTATCCTCCAAATGGATAACTTCGCCTGCTTTAAATAACCGGGACGAAACGTTCCTGAGCACCGTTTCTGTGCTGGCGATCTCGGCCCTGAGCCTGGAAAGCTCATAACGCTTCTTCCCAATATCTGCATCGAGGTCTCTCAGTTCCTCAATCTTCTGATTAACATCGGTGTTCCCTATGAAACCAGCGATGTCAAATCCTTTCTCCTTTGAGGTTCTGAGCAGCCAGGCGGCCCAGACAAGAGAGCCCCTGTCTATGCTGTACTTGTCACAATCTTCGAGTATCGACGAAGCCTCTTTAAGCTCCAAAACGCTGTGACGTCCAGACCGGATGGCACCGGAAAGCGTGCATATACCCTCGACTGCCGTGATCAGTCCGCCAGCGCTGCCTGCTCTGTTCCCACGATCGTGGAACAGAGCCGGGTTCTCAGCAATGTGCTTCATGAGTATTGAGAGGGCTGCAAAAAGTTCTCCTGCATTCCTACTGTCGACACCGGAACCTGTCTGCGTCCTGATCCTCCTGATGGCGTCCACAGAAGCGGCTATTTCCGATCCATCGGCAAATACAAAACCGTGCCTGCCTGCGACATTCCTGATGATGTAGCCATATTCGCGATTGCGGCACATCTGCTCCAGAACGGAAAACTGACTGTCAATCTGCTTAAACTTGTCGTCGATGGAATCCATCACGGCACCTACAGTGGTTATTGCAGGTTCACCAGGCTTCTTCTTCACTCCTGCAAGCCTTTCTGATATAGTGTTTCTCGACACACCGATCTTTCTGGCGATATGTGTTGTGCTCACCCCTTCACCATGCAGGCGGACGATTTCCTGCTCCTGTTCCATTGTCAAAGTCATATTGAATTTTTATATGCATACACCGGCATTTAATCTTATTTCTGGCATTTCCGTCATGGGGGGGTGCATGCCCATTTTCTGATTAATTTTTGCCCAATAAGCGATAACAGGTGCACGTTTCATTCGCAATTTTGCATCATTCATGTCCGAAAAGTGCCGAAAAAATGCACGTTTCATGCCCGTTCTAACCACACCCCTCCCCATCATGTCTGTTTATTGACCCTCGCGCACACTTGCGTAAAGGAATCGGGAATCCTGAGCATCATTGTGCTCAGACTTGAAGGGAGCAGGTCAGGTTGCGGGTTGGGGGGATGCCATGGTAAAAAAAGGGAAAAGGGGTTTAGAACTGGACGCCTGACTCCTTCTGCGACATCCTGATGAGTTCGGCAGCCTCTGCGTTGTTCATGTTCTCCCTTCCGAGCCGTGCCGGGAAGAGCCCGAAACTCAAGCCGAAGCGCTCGTCGTCGTCCAACCCCGCATATATCGACTTTGGATCAGCCATTGCATAACCTCAAACCTGCCGCCGGACAAAGAAAACCGCGGTTTCTGCTGCTGATATCCTCTTATCCGGTGAATATCGAATGGAAAGAGGTTTACGGCACCTGGTGTGCCCACTCACTTCCTGGCCGTTTGCTCGGGCACCTTGCCGTTCTCAGTCTTTGGCTGGCGCACTACCATGCCGTTGGCTTCCGCGAACTCCTCTAGCCCATCGAAGCGTTGCCCTTCGAATGCTCCCTCCCCTGCATATCGGAAACCCATCTGCTTCATTTTTGCGAGCAGTGCCTTGAACTTCTCCTCGTCGACGAATTTCTCTAGCGCCAATGTCACCCTGCTGCCTCCGTTTCCGTTGCCGTTCTTCCTGTAGTAGAAGAACGGCTGCACCACTGCCTGCGCGAGATACTGTTCGAGCTCCGGCTTTCCCGATGAGCAGAGCAGCCTTCTCAGCTCGCAGAGTCTTTCAGTCTGTTCCCTGACCCACTTTTCAAGTTCAGTGTTTTCCATTTTGCCACGTGACGTCGGCCGCTCAAAAGAGGGAAGAACACAGACGAGCATCGATGTGAAAGGCGTGCGACAGGCATGGCGGCCCAACCCTTTCACTGACCGGCTGGGAACTGTCCGTCATTATCAGCCGGTGAAACGGTGCCTGAACGTTTTATTATTCCTGCTGTTTGTAAAAAATGCATAAAGTCGTGAATTCGCATGCGCTCCGGCAAAAACGGAATAAGGCTTCTCTATG
>DAHXLZ010000320.1 GCA_027365715.1 Methanomassiliicoccales archaeon
TGAACCAGACCTCATACCCGCGCCTGAATTTGTGGATAAGAGCGTCGTTTGGGTCAGGTTGTTTGCCAAGGAGGCAATTCTCTTGCAAATTCCTTGAGCCGGCTTATGTTTATCATATTTCCTGACAGCATCTCAGTCACCGTATCCCCACTTATTGTTGGCAGAAACTTCCAATCCATACACTACCGCATCGGTCTTGAAACTCTCGCCACGGAATGGAAAGAAATTCACATCATTGAGCTTAGTCAGATGTTGAAAATTGTTGAACCCAACGGGGAAGATTGCAGCGTCGGCGTTGGTAATGATAGTCGTAACATCACAATTCCCTGTGACTCGCAGCCATACGGAACTCCTGCTTGCAAACTCAGCTATGTGCGGAAGAACATCCAGCTCGGTCAGTATCGCTTCATTCGGTGATGAAGACAATGACAGTCTTCTGACAGAATCCTCGAAACCAGTCATGCCCGTTATGTTCAGGGTTGCCATATCACTCATCGACTCACTATTCGGTAATTTTCCTGTGCACAATCTTTCTCTGACCTGGGCTCAGCTCAAATTGCTCCCCGCAGAACGGACAGAAACGAATGTCACCGAGCTTGATCCAGGGTCTGTCATCGTCCAGTCCCAGGTAGTACGTAACACATCCTCCATTGGTAATCATTGCAGTGACTGTGTAGTCCATGAGCCATCCACAGCACCACCTGTCATACGCTGCCAGTCCGTAGAACGAGCAGCCTGGACATGTTTTCTCGAGCAGGCGATCAAACTTCATGACTGCATTCCCCATTCAATTAGTGCCATCGAGGACATCTCAACGGCAACTCTAGTCTGTTTGAATTCGGCACAGGAACGTTCCTGTCTCCTCAGACAGATATTGCCTGCATTACTCCGCCGGCAAGAAATGCGCATAATGTGCGGCTCGTATTCACACCAGGATCCTGTCGCAAGATTGTGAATGGCAAAGACACCACGCCTATGAAATGTCTCGCCAGACGCCGCCACATCGACATCTGACAGGGAGATTATGTTACTCGCTACTCGTTTGTTCAAGGTTTTGCATTTCATATTCCTCATTCCTGATGTGTAACCATAATGGCATACCGATATTTAATAATTACACATTACGACTTCGTAATTTGATATTAACATAACTATAACATAGTACAGTTTACATATTCGTAATATGCTCCTCGCGATTCTGAGAAGAAAAGACGCTGCACTTGTTTTATTGGAATTGCTTGACGGGCCTAAGAAAATGACCAGTCTGAAGACAGTCGTCGCCAACTATGACACATTGAAGAATCTTGTCAGAGATTTGCAGGATATGAAGCTTCTGAAAATGAAGGAAACGTTTGAAGACAGACGTGTCATTTACGTTGCATTGACTGAAACAGGAAAGAGTATGGCGGTGAAGTTGAAGATGTTGAGTTCGGATGATTTCATTCCGATTCAGCAACAGAGGGAAATAGAGGCCGTAATGGCAAGGACTCACAAATGGAAATCAATTGAGGAGTTTGTCAAAGACGCTACAGCAGAGAGGATTCGTTCTCTATCAAAAACTGATATGAAAACTCAGTGATCCATGTAAACGTTGACGGACTTGACCGATGTCACCCGGTTCGCAATAACACAATCTATTGAGTTCCCAATCGTATGAAAAAATCACTTTTGTTCTAAACGCACATCAAAAAGGAGGCTGATAAACACACTCAAATTTTGTGCGATTGATGATTATATATCAAGACAACTTATCGAGACTCCGTTCAGTGCGAGATACATAGACTGTCTCGTCCTCGCGATTCAAGATGTTCATGATGGCGGTTGCATAATGTCCAGTGACCAACAGTTGAAATCGGATTTTTCTGGTTCCTTGCTGGATGCAATTGGCGTGGAAACGGCACATGGACGTGAATGCTCGTTTTCCTTTTCTGTCAAACAGCCTCCAGCAGAATGGAAAGCATTCGCATTTGATCTTTCTATCCCGTTGTGGCTTGTGCTGGCCGAGACTTCGAAACTGGGTGAAATCAGATCCTTCGTTTCAGGCATTAAGTCGGATAATTTTCTGTTGCTGGTAGAGCAGGGTTCAAGATGTGTTTTCTTCGCGAAAAGAGCGAAGAAGGGTGACAATTCAGCCGCTTTCTTTGTTATCCGCAACACGGATGATTGTGATAGAGTTTGCAACGTCATCAGAAGACTTGATTTTCGTTCAGATGAGCTGACGGCCCATTCGTCAATAAGCAGGGCCATTGACTCATTAAGGGAAGGTGCCGACAGGTACTTCATTAACAGAGGTTTATTTTCCAGTTATTATCTCCGTGAGCGATTTCTCAAGAAACTTGCCGAGAGAGGAAGAGCACCGCAAAAGGAGGCCTCCCGGTTGTACTCTCTTTTTGGAGGCGATATCCCATCAGCGTCAATCAGTGCAGGAGATGTTTTGAAGGCTCTCGGCTATCTGGTAGCAGGGGCCAGAACACCGGACGACCATGAACAGTTTAAGTTATCGGCTGCCTCGGGTGAACTTGACGTGGGCTGTGTAATCGCCCAAGCCGAGTCTCTGGACACCAAGACCAGCAACAAACCAGTGCCGAGTTATCAGGCTGTGGCTTTACTCAGATACTACAGATGGGTTATTCTCACGAATGGAAGACTGTGGAGGCTGTACTCCAGCAGAGTTCTTTCCAGCAGCACCAACTATTTCGAGGTAGATGTTGATAATATTTCCAGGGAGGACGATCCAAAACTTCTGTACTTCACATCCCTGTTTTCAGCCTCCGCCTTCGTCCAGAGAGTGGAGGGAAGTGATGTTGACGTTGCGTATGATGAAGGGATTTCATATGCGAAGGAAATAGAAGAAGACCTGCGGTCGAAAATATTCGACAAACAACTTTTCCTGAACCTGATCAGGGCTGTCCTGGATTATAAAGCTGAGAACAGCTACTCAGATGCTGAGCTGGAGATTGCAAAAGCATCCTCTCTCAAACTCCTTTACCGATTGATGTTCATTCTGTATGCAGAGTCCAGAAATCTTCTGCCGCTGGAAAATCCCAATTACAGGGAAATTTCAATGGATTCTTTGCGCCAGAAGCTACGTGATTATCAATCGGAACCCGAATCAATCAACCTGTGGAAGTATCTGAAGCAGTTGTTTTCAACAATAAGCAAAGGCAATCCAAATGCAGGTGTTCCTGAGTATGACGGTGCTTTGTTCGAAGGGGATCCTGCTCTGGACGTCCTCGAATTGAAAAACAAACATCTTGTGGAAGCAATGAGGGACCTCACAGAGGCAGAAGGCAGGGGAATCGATTATCAGAATCTAGGTGTCAGGCATCTGGGCTCACTATACGAGGCACTCCTTGAATATTCTGTGAGACAAGCCACGCGCGATCTTGTTGTTTACAGAGATCAGATACTTGATGCAGCTTACACGAAGGATATGAAAGCAAAGCCTGTTGGATACATAGAAAAAGGAGATATTTTCCTGTCAGTGGGTGGACTGGGAAGGAAGGGAAGCGGCAGCTATTTCACACCTGAAGAGATTGTCGGATTTCTCGTCAGGAACGGGCTGGAAGAACATCTCAGATCAAGAAGAGAGATGTTTATTTCAGATATGAAGAAACTGCGTGACACCAAGGGAGCTGACAGTGAGCTTGAAAGAAAGACCATTGAGGATCTGCTCGGCTTAAAAGTGCTCGACCCGGCAATGGGAAGCGGCCATTTTCTCGTTGCGGCCGTCGACCACATAACAAACTGGATTATCGAACTGTTAAAAGAGAATCCTGATGCTCCGCTGCAAAAGGAAATAGAAACAGACAGGGAGAGTATAATCAGGGAGCAGTCCGGAAAAGGCATCCTGCTCAACGAAGAACTGCTGACAGACAGCGTCATACTGAAGCGGATGGTGATGAAGAAATGCGTGTATGGAGTGGATTTGAATCCCCTTGCTGTAGAGCTCACAAAACTGTCTCTGTGGCTGGATTCATTCACAATCGGAACACCACTGACTTTCCTGGACCACCACATACGGTGCGGTAACAGCCTGGTTGGACTATGGCTGTCCAGTATTTCCAATAAAGATTTGAATACAACTCTTGAGGCATGGTCTGATGCAGAGTCCTCTGAAGTCAGTTTGCTTAATCAAACCATAATAGGAACCCCAGACCTTACACTCGAGCAGGTCAACAGGAGCAGGGCCGCTTACCTCGACGTCAGGAACAGGACTGAACCCATGCGGATTCTGCTGGATATGCAGGTTGCCGGGATAATAGACGATAAACTCAGAAAAGCCATGCCGAGGAATCTTATGCTCATCAGCAAATTTCATGAAGTGTCTCCATCCAAAAGACCCGAATGGTGGGGTGAAGTCAGTAAGGCGGTAGCACTTGCGCAGGAATACA
>DAHXLZ010000336.1 GCA_027365715.1 Methanomassiliicoccales archaeon
CTGCTGAATCTGTGCGCAGTTTCTGAGGGAGAGAGAGTTCTGGACCCTTTCTGCGGGACTGGCGGCATCGTGATGGAAGCGATGCTGATCGGAGCCGACACGGTCGGTACTGACATAGATATGGCCATGGCAAGAGGGACGATGGCAAACATCAGGCAGATGGGCATAAAGGGGAAATGTGAACTTCTGGCACTCGATGTGTCTGCTGTGCCCTCACTGGGTAAATTCGACGCAGTTGTTACAGACCCTCCGTACGGAAGATCGTCGTATATGAACAGGGAGAGACCGGAGAGTCTGTACCGGAGAGCCATGAAGGCATTTGCCGGCTGCCTGAAGCGTGGCGGAAGGCTGGGCATTGTGCTGCCTGACATAGCGCTCTTACAGGCGGGTAATGATTTCACACTTGAGACGTGCATAAAACAGAGAGTGCACAGATCGCTTACAAGGAACTACATGGTGTTCAGGAAAAAGTGAACTTGAGGGAAATACCGGCTCATTCCACGCCATTCATGCCGGCGGGGATGCCGGCGGGGATGCCGCAGGACAGCCAATGAGCATTGTCTGTCCACCAGATAGGGCCGGAAGACGCGGCAGCCATCAGTATCAGACAAATCACTGCGCTATTACAGCGATTGCGTACAGTATCCTGAAGTTTGTCGTGACACCAAGAACATCAAGCAGATATTGCCCGGGCTGGACTGGAGTCACGTTTGGATTGCTCTCTGCAATTTCAACACTTACGTTTGTCTGTTTTCCCGCGCCAAGCGTAAAAGACAGAGACCCGGTGTAGCCTGAATTGTTTATCGGTACAGCACCCTGTGCAAACAGCATTTCGAAGTGCGTATAACCGGTCGCACTCTGAAGGGACGACAGCGTTATGCTTTCACCCGTATTTCCAGTGCTGGTAACTGTCAGCTGCAGCTTCTGTACGCTCGTGTTGTTGACGGTAACAGAGGTTGTCGCGGATGTTATCGAGAAGCTCGTATACGCTGGTATTGTTGTAACCGGGATGGGCGTGAACGATATCAGGAACATAGCAGCCGCGATTGCTCCAAGCATCTTCCTGTCTATCTTCAGCTTGGAGACATCGTTCAGCGGCGGGGGATGCCGCACTCCAAGAATCATCACGAAAAGAGCTATGAATATCCAGCTTGTGAAATTGATTGACAGTACTATCAGCACCGCGAGCGTTCCCCAGCCCAGATAACGCGCGTTGTCTCCGAGCAGTGCTCTGGCAATATGACCGCCATCCAGCTGTCCTGCAGGCAGAAGATTGAGCGCAGTAGCGAAAAATCCCACCCATGCAGCGAATGCGGTGGGAAAGATGATGAATGATCCTGAAGAGAAGGGGAAGAAGGACATCATGAAGTTGAAGAGGAACGGTGCCTTGAATACAGGTGAACCCGGTGTAACAATCACATGGACCAGATTCATCTGGGTAAGCATGAAACCGGCGATTGCAACGGGTATCGAAACCAGGAAACCGACAACCGGCCCGGCCAAACCTATTTCCAGCAGCGCTTTTCTATTTGGAAACGGATCACGAATCGAGATGAATGCACCGAGCGTCCCGAGAGGCGGAATCGATGGAAGGAAATATGGAAGCGACGCGTTGACTTTATAATGCCTGGCAACGACAAAATGACCCATTTCGTGCGAGCCGAGAATGAGCATGATCGGCAGTACAAAGAAAATTATTCCATTTATGATTGTGTCAGGCGTAAACAGATTCGCCTGGTTGTAGTAATTTGCCCAGAGTATGGCACCGGTTATTGTCGTGGAAACCAGTGTCACAGCGAGCAGGGCTATATTTGCAATGTTTCTGTGACGCCCGAGCGCCCTGCGCTTACCCACAACTATTACAAACTCGCCGCCACGCTTCTGAAGAAAGGGAACGTAGTTCCTGGGAACCAGTGTTGTCCTGACTCCGTCAAAACTGCTCTCAAGATCTGACGGTGAACATCTAACAAAAAATGCCACTGTTTCATAGGTCACCCTGATATCATAAATGTCAAAATATTTCGAGACAGCTGACTTAAGCATCTCGATTTCAGCACCGAGCGATCCCGTTCCGGTGTTCTGTCCGTAGTTCACGTTTAAAATTAAGCGCCGCTTGGTAATTAAGTATTTCTACACGACTTTGGGCATCCGAGGGAGGCTGCAGGCAAATTCCCGATGACACTGCCGTATGCCGATGTCGTGGACAGGTGCGTGGAAGTCAGATTACTCTCAGGGAATATCACCACCCGGAACATGTTCAACAACCACAGCGTCCAGGGTGTATAATGCGGCTTGACAGCTCAAAACACAAACTCTGTAAACGTGATGTTAGCAAAATCTATCACACACTTGTGAGAATACTTTCATGGTTCGAAACCATCAGGGAAAAACTCGTTGTGTCGCGGGAGCCTCGCTCACACTCGTCTCCAGATAAGCCGGTGGATGCCGACAGCACCTCAAAGAATGTCAATAAAACTCTGAAGATGATGCTCGGGAATGTGCCTCACTCATTGACGGATTGAAACACATCTCACCTGTATTTGATAACAGGGTGAAGAGGCATTATGACGAAATCTTCCCACCTGTCAGAGGCACCGACGGTGCCTGTATTGACGTTGTCAGGCACAATGGTTTCGGGGAGCCGGGCCACAGGTGGCCGGGGGATGGAAACAATTCGCAGCCGTGATCATGGCACAGTACTGTGTCAGGCAGCATCCCGGCTGCCTCACTTACATCACGGCATAACGTAATGAGATCGGTACGGTTATGCCGGTCAGCAGCCGTGAGGCACGACCGGAATCGTGCAAACACAAAGGAAACGCATCCTTCCGGCTGTTTTTACAGTAAATCTGCACTTTAACGGCAACCCTCAGGACGGCAGTCTGACGGCATATGTGGAAAATCGTACATTCACACTATCGGATAAAGATGGAATCAGCCGTTTCTTTTTTTACCCCAAAGTGCGCCGGTTTAACATGCGAAGTGCTTAAATTCTAAAAACATCTGGCACCCGCATTTAGCGTGCGGAGAGGTATAAGGTGCAAGGCGGAAGCGTTAACAGGACTGGCGGTTTTCTGAAACTGATCAGGTATGGCAACTGCATAATGTCAAGCGTGGCGGTCTTCCTCGGCGGACTGGTAGTCACAGGGAAAAGTCTGTACCTGCATTTTCCTGCAATAACGGCAGCAATGGTTGCGGTCTTTCTATTCACTGCTGCTGGCAACACACTGAATGATTTTCTCGACTCCGATCTGGACGCGCGTGCTCATCCTGAGAGACCGATACCATCGGGGAAGATAAGCAGAGAGAGAGCCCGGGGATTTGTATTCCTGTTTTTCACCGGTTCTGTTCTCGCATCATTGCTGATTAATGCCACAGCATTTGCCATTGTCATTCTCTCTCTTGGAATAATGCTGATGTATGAATTCAGACTGAAGAATATGGGGCTTACGGGCAACTTTTCAATAGCGTGGCTCACAGCCTCACTGTTTCTGTTCGGTGCCGTATCTACCGGAAAACTTTTGCCCGTATGGGCGCTATTTGTGACTTCTTTCGCCGCTACGCTTGGCAGGGAAATAATTAAGGACATCCAGGACAGGGATGCTGACGCAGGTGTGAGGAAAACGCTTCCAATGAAAATAGGGGACAGGAATTCCATGATTGTTTCGTCGGTTGCCCTCGTTTCAGCTATTGCAGTCAGTCCCTTCCCGTACCTTCTGCACCAGTTCGGCACCATTTATCTCATAGTGGTCGCTGTCGCGGACGTCATGTTCGTTGCATCCGCCGTGACGCAGGTTAAGAGCGCAGCAAAGGCACAGTCAACTACAAAAATAGCAATGTATCTTGCCCTTCTTGCCTTCCTTGCAGGCGCGCTGGGGGGATGAGTATGGTAAAGGTCATCGATTACATACATTCGAAATTGAAAACAGGCCCGTTGCACATGACGCTCATAGACCCCGATAAGCAGCCGCCGGAGGCTGCCGGAAGGATTGCAAAGGAGGCGTCAGGTTGCGGTACATCGGCCATAATGGTTGGCGGGTCGACGGGAATAGAGAAGAAAGGGCTGGAAGAAACGATTACGGCGATTAAGGCTCACACTGACAGGCCGGTGATTTGTTTCCCCTCAAGCGCATCCGGGCTGAGCCGGAATTTTGACGCCATATATTTCCTGTCCATGCTCAATTCGGCTTCACCCAGACACATAACCGGCGAGCAGGCTGCCGGAGCACAGACTGTAAAGAGTTTGGGCATCGAACCGATAGGAATGGGATATCTGATAATCGAACCCGGAATGAAGGTTGGAGAAGTCGGCAGAGCTGTACCAATCCGAAGAGCCGATGTCGATACTGCTGTCGGATATGCACTCGCCGCGGAATACTTCGGAATGAAACTCATATATCTTGAAGCTGGAAGCGGTTCACCGGAGCCTGTGCCCGGCGAGATGATAAGGGCAGTAAAGAATGCAATATCGGTGCCGCTGATAGTGGGTGGTGGCATAAGAGATCCGGTTGCTGCCGGTATGGTTGTGAGGGCCGGATCCGATATAACTGTTACCGGCACAGTTATCGAGCACGATAATCGCGTGGAAAACCTCTGCGGCATAATCGATGCGATAAATTCTGCCGGAAAGAGAAAATGACCAATAGTGCAATGCTTGGGGATCATTGATCAGAAGGAGAGGAATTTTTCATGTATTTCGGTCGAACCCGATAATTCAGGGTGAAAGGCGAGCGCCAGCAGGCTTCCCTGCTGTGCCATCACGATCTTATCACCGAATATCGAGAGGGGCCGGCAGCCGCCCCATACTTCAGTTATGGCCGGAGCGCGTATGAATACACCTGTAAAGTCCCTGCTCACACCATCGATCGAGAGATGAGCTTCGAAGGATTCCCGCTGCCTCCCGAAGAAATTCCTGTCGACCTTCATGTCCATGAGGCTGAGGAGTTTCGTCCCTGTTTTGCCCACCTGCTCATCTCCCTTCCTGGCCATGAGTATGCAGCCGGCGCATGTGCCCATCAGAGGCATCCCTTCCTCTGCTCGCTTCACTATTTTGTCAAAGAGACCAAAACGCACCAGAAGCTTGGATATCGTAGTGCTCTCACCACCTGGAATCACGAGTCTGTCTACAGACTCGAGATCATTTACACTCCTCACCGCAACCGCGTGTCCGCCTGGACAGCATTTGTCAATGGCTGACTGAAGTGCGCTGATATGCTCGCTGACATCACCCTGAATTGCGACTACACCTGCCTTCATCTGACAGTGCAATTAATGAATTTGCTTATTGCCTTTCCTACAAGAATTTTCTCTTTTCAAAAAACCGCTTCGAATACAGAAGCATAAAAAAAATTAAGATGGATTACATCTACCACCGGCAAACATGGCTAACAACACAGAACCGGACACTGATTGTCTCTTCTGCAGCATAATCGCCGGTAAATCACCGTCATTCATGGTTTACGAAGACGAATTTATTTACGCCTGCCTCGACAAGTTTCCGATTACTCCGGGCCACGCCCTTGTGATGCCGAAGTTGCATTACTCAGGACTGGTCGATTTGCCCGCAGAGCTTATTGCAAAGGTCTTTGAAGTGAGTCGTAAAATCGGCAGGGCATTCTATTCGCTGAACTACACCGGAGTGAATTACTTTGTAAACGAGGGCTCTGATGCCGCCCAGGTAATATTCCATGTGCACTGCCACGTAATCCCGCGAGGGCATTCTGACGGAATCGACTTCAGGATCAGGAGAAAGGGAATGACAGACACAGACATGAAGGAAACAGCATTAAGACTCAGGGAGAAGCTGTAAACAGGCGCTCAGTACATGAGCGAATTCACTGATTCCGCCAGCGATGAATATGCCGCAAAATGATGCCAGCACACTGGAGCATGTCCCGACTCCCGGATTTGAACCGGGGACCTGCTGATATCAGCGGCTAATATCGGCTCTGCCGACAACACAACTACAGTCAGCCGCTCTGCCAGTCTGAGCTAAGTCGGGCTGGTCTGAAAACGCAATAATTATTAATTACTTATTGTGTGAACCGGGCCAAATGAGCCATATCCGTCTTTTGGAACAGGACAGGCATCCCGCGATATTGCCCCGTGCAACATGACACCCTCACCGGTCTGAAGGCCGGGCCCGCACTCGCGATTCTTTCAGATTGAGAATGTTTGAAAATGCCGTGGGTTTTGCAGGGAGTGGATTCATTGTGCTTTCGAACCAGTGAAAAGCATGTGGGGTTAACTCCCGCCGCTCCCTTTCACTAATGTGCTGGCCGCGTCGGCCAGATTCATCGTCTGCTCCCTGCCCGTGGCCATATCGTGCAGCAGGATCTTCCCCGTTTCCAGTTCCCGCCTGCCCACAACGATGACATAGGGTATGCTATTTTTGTCCGCATATTCGAAAGATTTTCCAATGCTCTTTTCGAATGCGATGTCACAGCTGAGCCCGCGCTTTCTGAGATCGTCTGCCATGTGAAGGCACTCATTAAGAGTCTTGAGCGGGACGATAAGAACCTGCGGCACATGCAGAATTGCAGCCGAAGTTCCGCTGAATTTCCTCTCTTCCAGAACCATATAAATGACATCCAGGCCAAATGTCATCCCGGTTGCCGGAAACACCTTATTCCCGCCGACAAAATGATCTATCATACCATCCCACCTTCCTCCTGCAGCAAGAGAGCTGGCTATCTTGCTCTGCCCTTCCTTGACGTAGACTTCCCACATCGGTCCGGTGTAATAGCTGAGCCCTCTTGCCAGGGTTGGCAGGAATTCTAGATCAGCGGTGGAGCCGAAACTTTCCATGAAACCGAATAATTCCCTGAGTTCCATGACACCCTCAATGCCTCCACTATCGGTCAGAATCCTGCCGAAAAATTCAAGCCGTTCCAGATGGCCCTCTTTGGCCGAGGACTCGTTCAGTATGGACATGAGTTTGTCAGCAGCGGATGGTGAGATGCCTTTCTGCGTCAGTTCTTCCCTTACACTCTTCTCGCCGAACTTTACAAGCTTATCCAGGGCAAGGGCTGTGTCAACGTGCAGTTCAGGCGGTATAGCACAGTGGCTGAAGATACCAAACAGAATCTTCCTGTCATTAACACATACCGAAACATTCAGCCCCAGTTCGCGGAAAATGTCAAAGGTCATCATGATCAGCTCCGCATCGGCGGCCACGCTCTTCACGCCGACGACATCTGCATCACACTGAGTAAATTCCCTGAGTCTTCCAGTCTTGACGGGGCCATCCCTGAACACCTTTCCAATCTCATATCTTTTGAAAGGCATCTTCAGATTCTGATTGAGGGCTACGAGCTTTCCAAGTTTGAAAGTGAGTTCATACCTCAGACACAGGTTTCTGCCGCCCTGATCCTGCAGTTTGTATGTTTCCTTAAGTATCTCGGAGCCGCCGGTGTACTTGCTTGCATCGACCTCATAATGCTCCAATATGGAAGTCTCAACCGGTCCGTAACCATATTTCATGAAATTTGATTTCAGCACACCGGCTATGTATTCCCTGATTATCTGTTCTGCCGGAAGGTAATCCCTTGTTCCTTTGACTTCCAGAAAATCAGGTGGAATGCTCCTGATGTTCTCGTTTACGTTTGACTCCTTAGACATCGTTTCGCCTTGCCTGCATCGGTTGTCACATATCGTTTTATTTCATAAATGTGAGGTTCGACCCTGACAAGGTCGCGGATAGCGGGACATAAGCCGCCCGCAGGCCACTTATGTCTCGCTCACCCGGTTACACCTTCCGTGAAGAAGAGCTTCCCTCCTGCAGGCAGGAGAGACGCGACAGACATGGAAAGGGGACGCGGTACGCGAAAACATCGGGGACGTTTTCCATGTGTCTGTACGTCTGCTGCAAAAGAATCTGGACTATGACTTGAATGTTTCTTCAAACTCAGGACAAGGTCGGTCGTTACTTAAAACCATTAAACTATCCGGCGGAGGAAGTCAGCCGGCTAGAAGAACAAAAGACCTGCTTCTTTGAATACACCAAAGCGTTTGTTATCCATGGTAAAGATGCTCCCGCCGTTATTTATGACGGTCGCAGCAATCATTGAATCCATGCGTCGGACCTTTCTTCCTTTTCTTTCCGCCATAATCTCCAGCGTGGATGAAAGTTTTGCGTCCTCCCGGGTGTATTCCAGCACCGGTATGTCAGAGAGCTCATGAGATTGCTTTGCATACTTTTCCAGCCCGTATCTGACTTCGTGCAGGTTCAGTGCAGTTGTGCAAAAGGGTTCTCTGCTCTCAAGTATTCTGCTGTAATGCCGTTCACCTGCTGAAGAATTCCTGTCGAATATTTCGATAAGGACGTCTGAATCCAGAACTATCATAATCGTTTTTCACCCCGTCTGGATGCTATCTCGTTCAGCAGCTTCTTCTTATCCCTGAATTCCGCAGATCCCCTCATTTTTGTAAGGGCATCAACAGGCCTTCCTTCAAGCGACAATCGTTCAAAGAGCTCACTGAAACTCTCATCCTTTCTCTTGATCTTCTTCAATTCTTCATATACTTCATTCCTGATTGTAATTGTCTTTGACATAACAGTTGTTATGTTCAAACATACACATAAGTTTAACTGGCAATGCACATGATCTTCTGTGGATTCCATGGCAGAAACCTGGAGTGTAGATGTCCGACACCATTGTCAACTACCACCGATTAAAATTGGTGGTGGTTGACAACCATTCACCATTCAAACTCCGTTATCCGTCATATCCAATGGACGTTATGTTCTGAGGGTGTAGCGGGTGTATTCTGTCAATGTTAACCGGCCTGACATTACTGAGAACACGAAGTCTTCAGATCAGGTCTGCAGAAGCCTTCGTTGAAATATCGGCTAAATACCAAATTCCGATCATCTGCAGACCACAGATTGTGAATGTACCGATTCATTAGTCTCTCCGAAAGCACGCTGAACCCATATCCAAACCTTATTTGTATGCCGCTGGCGATTCAGATTCGGGATGCACTTGAAGGAATGCCATAACAGAAGGATACTGAACTGGAAACCGAAACTACAGAGGAATATCATGTGAGATGTGGGCCGAAGCAGAGGCAGCGAGATAGTACGCAGGCACAATCCGGGACATCATTATTTCCAGCGTGTCTTCAGTCCGTCTTTTCAACAGTTACAGGGAATGCTGTCGTTGAGAGCCATTGTATTTCATACCATGCTGCCTGACGGTCTATGTCCGCCATAGGCAACATGGGCTTTGTGAAAAAAGTAGCCAAAAACGCATAGTTTTTTCACAAAGCCGGCAACGTGTGCTTTGGGACAAAATTACTGTTCGGTCCCTTTCAGCATTTCCGGATGCGTGTATGTGAGATAGCAGCACTGTCTCACATTGTGCACATTCGCCTTCAGAAACTCTTCCGTCTTCTTTCTCTCCGGCAGCTTCTTCCTTATCTTTGCCTGCAGCCTTCTCTTCAGCATGGACATTACAGACTCCACGTTCGAACGCATGTGGTAGACACTGAGCCACTGCTGCGGGTCGAG
>DAHXLZ010000349.1 GCA_027365715.1 Methanomassiliicoccales archaeon
GGACAAGTCTCTCCGGATCAGAGCAGTCAATTGCTATCGTGAATTTGGTCGCCATACGCACACCTCGGCGCCGGTACGAGTCTGGTGAGTATGATATTTTGCTCCGGGGACCCGGTGAGTGTATAACATGCAGGCGCCATATCATGGGCGTGTCGTGGATGGTCTCCGCTTCCCGAGAGTTGATGACAGTGGGCTGCAGCTGACAGACTTTGTATTTTGCGCATCTTGCGCAGAATCCCGGCGGTCCCCTTCGTCCACACGAAAGGCTCAGCTCTTTCATTTCTGGCAGTCACATACTCCTTAAACATTACGCGCAGTGTTCCGAATGTTACGTAAAGAGTGCAGCATAGTTTTTTTCAAAACTGTAGCGTATGCCCACTGCCTCAAGATCATTCCTGATCAACCTGTGTCCCATCACTTCCAGCATGTCGGGGAGTTCATCTGGCGTGAAGTCTCCCTGCATGAGCCTCGTTGCTGTGTAACTGAAGTGAACATGTTCGAGTGTGAAGCTGCTTGCCGCATCAGGATGCTTTCCGATGTGGCGGATGTACTTCTGCACAACCTTGCCCTTCATCTTTCTGTTCTCCACTTCGGCGTAGTGGATCTGTCCCCTGTTCCTTATCTTCCGTATTAATGACATCAGGCAGTGTGTGGCGGTCACTACTGTTGTTCATTACCGATCGCGCATGCATATTGATGTGATTGAATTGGGAATGTCCCTGTGCCGGCAGTTCGCTAATGGCAAATGTCAGAAAGGAGCAACGGTCTCAAAAACGATGTCAGGAATCTAACTATGTGCTGACGCCATGTGAAGTCTGTGCCCAGAGCAGGCCCATGATAATCTACCGCTGTATCATTCAGAATGGGCCGAACAGGTTCCAGACCGCAGTGCCCGCATCCGGCAGGCTTTGCATCGACAATGTTTTATCCGGCGATGCATGTACAAAATCATTTCAAAAACGTTTTCTGTATTGCTGGAAAACGCAACTGCTGCCCACAGGTGTAAACAATGCCATGCATTGAATTTAAAGATGTTTCGAAGTCTCTTTCCGGAAACGTGCTTCTGAATTCAATATCGTTCAGCATCCAGGAGGGCGAAATAGTCGCTCTGTTTGGAATTCCCGAGTCCTCAGCGGCTCAGGTCATAGCGATTGCGTCCGGAATTTCCGGCCCGGACAAAGGCACGGTCAGGGTAATGGGAATTTCACCAGGGGAGAGTCAAAGGGGTGGAATGACTTACTCGCTGCTCGGCAGCGACCGTTTTCCAGCATACCTGACACCGATGAATTTTATTTCGTTATGTTCGAAACATTACAATTTCGACAGGGCCGCCGCAAAGCAGGCTCTTCGCTATGCCGGTCTCTGGAATTCAAGGAATCTGAAATTTGATCTTTTGTCAGATTCAGAGAAGCAGCAGCTGTGCATCGCTCCCCTGCTCTGTGCTACCCCCTCTGCTGTGTTAATAGATTCGTTCTTTCCGCTGAGCGGAATGAGGGCGAGGGAACTGTTCGGTGAAGCTTTCAGTAAATTGTCTTCCGCCAAAACAACCTTCCTCATTTCGTCGGACTCATTTGCAAATGTCAGGGACATGGCATCAAGAGTGATTCTGCTCAAAGCCGGCTCAGTGGTATATGATGTCCAGGTGCGCGACCTCCTGTCCGGAGAGGGCAGAAGTGAAACGAGGATAAGGGTTTCCGATGTAGTTGCAGCGACGGCCCTTGTCCCTGACGCGAGAGTGGAAAGGGATTGTCTCGTGCTCGGTGAGGGTAATGGCAGGCTCGGTCCTGTGATAACTCTTCTGGAGGAATCGGGTATATCTGTGATATCGGTGGAAAAAGGCAGCTCTCTGTTCGGTCTAATTCCCGGGGTGTTTGAGCGCTGAGCGACTTCGCAGATGAACTGCGGATTAGACTCAGGAGGGACTATTTTTCGCATTCCAGGATATTTCTGCTTGTTGCAATCGTCCTGCTTGCACCAGTCCAGGTTTTACTTGTGCTGTCGCAGTATAGTGTTTTCAGCTTCTATCCCTATCCTGCTTCCAGACTGTTTTTCAACAGTTTCATGGGTCTGAACTCCGTCATTTATGTTGTGCCAGTAGACACTTCAGTAATGTTTCTGGCAGTTCTCAATAACATCCATTCAGGCATCTCGAGAGACGTTGAGAAGGGTTATCTCGCAACCCATTTCTTCGCTTCGAAGAGTCCGGCAACTTCTCTTGCGGCAGAGCTTGTGTCTGCATCTGTAATTCCATATACCGTGCTCTTCGTCATGCTTTCGCTGTTCGCACATGTCGCAGGTTTTAACGGTGGCCCGATCACACTGCTCGCTGTTTACCTTCTTGATTTTCTGCCTGTCCTTCTGTTTTTTTCTATAACGCTGCTGATTGTCATGTTAAAGAAGGACCGGGCATTCAGCCTGTTCTCGGGTTTCCTTTACGTGCTGATTTTTCTGTCTCTCAGTTATGTCATTCCCATGGCAGTCATGTACACTGTTACGGTCGCTCTGTTGCTGGGATTCGGTATGCTGGTTCCGGGTTACCTGGCAGGAATAAACTACATTTTCTCCAAGGGCTACATGGTAATAGACATACCGGTGCAAATGAAACGCGGAATCATTTTGCCAGCCAATTACAATTCGTTTATCAATTTCGGATTTATTGAACTGGTCTTCGTTCTCAACATAATAATCAACGTTGCTCTCCTGATTATGGTGTTCAGATACTGGAAACGGAATTTTGGCGTATTTGGCTGAAGCTGCTGGTGCAGACGACGTGGCTTTTGGACAGTATCACGTTCATCCTGCCCTCAGTCTTTAAGGATTTTGCGTCTATTTGTGCTGCAGAAATCCTGCCAGTCTTGCCATGACGCCAGCAGTTCCGGAACCCGAAACAATTACGGCTGCGGTCGTGGCCATAACTGCAATGGAAATAACAAGAAACTGGAGCCCTGCAGGTGAAGCAGCCAGAGAAATGAGCATAACAGAGATGCCGGTGACTGTGCCCAGGGCAATCCGTTTTGTAAAGCGCTCCAGGCTCACCGTCCGGCTGCCACCCTCTGCTGTGTAAATATATGAAAAGAATGCCAGGAAAGAGATGACAAAGAGCGAAAGAATCACGGGCCAGACAGGCGGCACAAAAAGCTGAAGTGGCATGCCTGACTGCGTGCCATTGACGAGCAGGCTGTAAACCGCGCTGCCTTCCAGTGTCTGCGTGTATTCGAAAGCATTGAGGAAAGTTGTGTTCAGGATTTCCCCAAAGTGCATCACAGCAAGTTCATTCAGAAGAGTTCCTGTCGCGATGATGAAGGTGTATGTAATCCTGGACAGCTTTTCCGAACCCAGTCCTTCTATTATGAAAATAAATGGAAACGCGCCTTCGGCAGTCATCACGACTGACAGCACCGGAATCGTTTGCGCTACCGATTCATAGAATAATGCATTGTTCAGGCTTGTGGCATTGTCGAGGTTATACAGGGCAGCAGTCGCAATGATAATCAGCAGCATTACGATCATTTCCGAGAAGAGGTATATCCGTATCTTTTTTCCGGAATCCATGTTCCTGCACACAATTGGGATCGCAGCAAGAAATGCGAAAAGGAGCAGATTTGCAGATGAAATCATCGCCGGGAAGGTGTAGAGAAACAGAAAAACCGGCAGTGCGAAGAACGCCCATCTGATGTGCTTGAGCCTCTCCGCGCTGTCCGTTTCAGGAGCCTGCATTGATCATCCTCCCGTAAGCCCACGCCTCGATGACCTTTGCAGGAAGTTCATTCCCTGTTGAGACTATGGTCCTCATACCTGAAAGAGAAAGAAAACGGCCAATGCGCAGTATTTCCTTTTCCTTCCTGCCGGCAACACCTCTGATCAGGATCGTTTTAAGGTCGTTGTTCCTGCTGACATAATCACCGGCTTTCACCAGAACTGCGGATACAGAACCACCCGACAGAAGATATCCAAGGCCGGGATCAAACTTCTCCCCGTCCAGCATGGGTGAAACTACTATTACAGCCGCGCTCTTTCTCAACCTCTTTTTTGCTTCACGGATTCCGGAGGTGAGCAGGAATCTGCCTCCCGGGCTGTTGAGTGAAACAAAGTTGCGTGCAAGCACTCCTGTTGTTACCGGTTTTCCGGCGGGTATGTAATGGCAGCATGTGCTTGAATAGAAGAGAAAACCAACGCGATCCCCAAGCTGCGCGATTGCATCTGTTGACTTGAGCACTGCGGATACAATATCATCGTAAATTCTCCTCTCCTCGTAGCCGAAAATTGTTCCAGCGCTGAAGTCTATGAGGAATACAATTTCCCTCGTTCTCTCCTCCTGCATTTCCTTTACGTAGATATCATCTTCCCGGGGAGTGCCATATCTGCTCCACACTATGCTTCTGGGATCGTCTCTGTCAGTGTATTGTCTTATCCTGAAAAACTGATATCCCTGTCCGGCTCTGACAATCTGTTTCGTGCCCGACGGCTGTTTCATCCTCCTCGATGTTTCCATCCTGGAATTCTCAATCTTCGAGAAGAATGGTTCAACATGGATTTCAGATAATGTGTTCAGTTCTATGTCCCGGACGCAGAAGTTGAACGGATCCCGCAGCGATGCACAGAGCGGTCCGAATTGCTGCTTTCCGCAGAACGGGGCTGTAACCTCATACTTCAGTTCCGCCGTTCCGCCCCCTTTGATTGTCAGGAACCTGCTGTTGTTCGCAGGCACAAGTGTTTCGGAAGTCATATCCTCACAATTGAGGTGGATGGTGGTCATTGAGTTGTTCTTGAGCGTTACAGCGACCGTTGTCCTTCCTCCCTTGATCAGCTTACTGTTCTGAATCTTCCTGGTCAGTTCCAGTCTTTCAGCGGCCGGGGACTCAAAAATGCCGAAGACTATAATGTCGGAGGTTACTGTGAAGAATAATGCGAGCAGGATCACCGTAAAATAATTGTATGCAAGGAGCAGGGATTCGGCGATACCAAGAGCAAGCACGATAAGCAGCGGATATGCATGCAATCTGATCATTCTGGTATCTCCACCCCGTCGATTATTTTCCTTATCAGCTCCTTCAGCAATTCTTCTTCAGAGATGCCGTCTGCAAACATCACATCCGGTTTCAGTATAAGTCTGTGGTTGAGGATCTCGTAGGACATGAACTTCACATCGTCAGGTATGACATAGTCCCTGCCGCTGAGAAGCGCATTTGCCCTTGCCGCCCTGAGATATTTGACGCTGGTTCTGGGACTCGCGCCAATAAACACCTGATCGGAATTCCTGGTTTTGCGAATGATGTCCACGATGTATGCCCTGATTTCCTGTGTAACATGCACCTTCTCGATCTTCTCCCTCATGCTGAATATGTCGGCGGGCTGCAGGAAGGAAGAGGAATCGGCTTTTCTGGAAGGCCGGTCATTGAGTATGCTGAGTTCCTGTTCTCTGGTGGGATATTTGAGCTGGTACCTGAAGAGAAAACGATCCATGAGCGCCTCGGCAAGCGGAAATGTTCCCTCCTGCTCGATCGGATTCTGCGTTGCTATGACAAGGAACGGCCGCGGCAGATCGTGCTTTGTGCCGGCAACGGTTACCTGCCTTTCCTCCATGGATTCGAGCAGTGCTGACTGCACCTTGGGCGGGGTTCTGTTGATTTCGTCTGCAAGAAGGACGTTTGTGAAAATGGGCCCATTACGAAATTCCATCTTCCTCGTTTCCAGGTTTATCACGTAGCTGCCCGTAATGTCTGAAGGCAGCATGTCCGGAGTAAACTGTATCCTCTTGAATTCCAGCGCTATTGATTGCGAGAATTCGTTGGCGAGCATCGTCTTGGCAAGGCCCGGAACACCTTCGAGCAGAATGTGGTTGCTGCTCAGCATTGAGATGAGCATAAACCGTACCACTCTTTCAGAGCCAACGACCCTGGCGCCGATCGCCCTTTCCATGCTGTCAAATCGCGATTTGAATGATGTGAGTTCATCTGCGTCAAAGAATTTCATATGATCACACTTTCCTTTCCGGCCCGGAAATGCCGATGGATCCGCCATGCTGCAGGTAACCACGGGCAACATCACGCATAATCCTGTTCTGTTCGGACCCCTCTATGTCAATCTCATTGCCTTCTGTTCGTATCATCTTCATAACGCGGAAATATTTTCTCTTCAGGTCCATTGTCGATTCATCATGCGAGGACTCCAGGGCACTGCCTATCTCCTGCAAGTATTGCATGTAATGGCCGCTCCTGATGAGCTGAATCTCATGACTGAATTCACTTTCAACTGGCGCATCTCCCAGTTTTTTGCCGTCTATCGCCGCTTTTCTCTTGCTGTAGCCCAGAAGCAGAAGTATGGCCGCACCCAGAATGATGACGGGTATGAGAAAGACCGGCGCAGACTGCCATTCGATAGAAGGAGCGACTGCCGACAAAGCCAGTATTGATGACATGTTATTTCTTTTCATCCGATATCAACTGACAGAGGTACTTTGCGTTCATCCTTCTTGAGAATCGCTTCCATGCTGGCTTTAATTTTCCCGTATCTCACAGCGATTTCCGCTGCTGTGCACTTACTGCTTTCTCCGTATTTTTCATCTTCCACTATTGAATAATAAAATGCAGATATGGATTGGAGTGTGTCAAACTGCTTAATTGCCGACTGATCTCTGCAAATGAGTTTTGAAAGATAATCGCCGACTTCTTCGGTGGAGGAAACAGAAAGACCGTCAAGATGGTATCCCATCTCCAGGAATGCCCTTGCGATGAATTCACGGGCAGTTCCATTTCCTTCAATCAGTCCGTAACTCTTCGAGTACATCCTGCGGAGGGAGCAGAAAGCTTTCCACGCGGCTTCGGGTTTTTTGCCTGCATGAATGTCTTCCCCGCGCTCAATTTCTGCTCCC
>DAHXLZ010000161.1 GCA_027365715.1 Methanomassiliicoccales archaeon
GCCGTTCAACGCCTGAAGCAGTCAACCATCATCGAACACGGGTTGTAACATCTGGAATGAGGTGTTTTTCCTGCTAAATTGTGTAAGCCTTCATCTGTTTATCTCTTGATGTGATTTTATTGAACCAGTGCAACCGCATGATATGAACAAAGATCGCGTGGTATGAACTGTTGTGCAGCTGGTGACCGGACGGCTGCTCTGTTAAATGGCCAAGCGTGTTTTCAGCTTTCCCTGAATATTGAATAATCGTCTGAAAGCAACCTCGCAATATTTTTCTGCAGTTTTCTGACTCTGTATGAAAGTGTACTCTTTGGAAGTTTCATCCTGCTGCTGAGTTCGGTGAGCGTTGTTGCTCTGGGCCAGTCAAAGAATCCCTGCTCGCTTGCAAGCCTCAGGAATCTTGCATCTTTTTCGGAAAACCCCTTCAGGAGAGCAGTCATATATAATTTGTAAAATATCCAGGGGTACTCCAGCGAGAACTGTTCCTGGCTCATCCTCTCAATTTTCAGGACATTCGTAAATTTGTCATTAATGTACGATTCAGTTATTTCCTTGCCGGTATCATTCACAAAAAACCATCTTTCCTTACCATTTATGACGAGAATAGGATGCAGACGAAAACCCAGACTCTCGGTCTTCCTGTACATCGAAGTCTGAGTCGTCCTGAATGATGCTATTGCCACATTCCTGAACTTGGAAAGGAGAATAAAGTTGTAAACTCTTGGATGAACTGAAAGAAATCTTATTGCGTCCCCCAGCTCCTTTGCTGTTGATGAACTTACAAGACTGAAGAGATACTGAAACTTTTCATCTATTATTTGAGTATTCACCATCAAAATGAAAGTATTCGAAAAAATCCTGGTTGTGTCAACCATCGGGCAGTCATTCTGTGTGATCTCAATCTTCCAGATTGCCATCTTCTCAATTACTTCTGATGGATGTAACGTCATAAGCGGATTTAATCCTGTCTCTCCCCGATTCCATCTTTGCCTGCTGTCAAACGTCCATCACAGGATGGTGCCAGCCTCCGTGGGCGTCTCGGTCGCCGTCCTGGCTTGCGCCATTTCGCCTCCGGCCATGGAGTTCCGGTCAGTGAGACCGAGGCAGATGCACCATGAAAATTCTTCTGCCATGGCCACCCCTCATTTAATGGTTTTCCACACTTCTATCTGTAACCACATTTTAAGCAAAAAGACTGCGTTGAAGCCGGCTCCTGGCAACCAATGGCCAGACGTTATGGCAGTGTCATATTTTTAAAGCATGCATTTATGAAAAATGCATGTGAATCTGATAATTTTTGTGAACCTCAGTACGGCAGAGCAGTGCCGTTGATGGTCAGGCCGATTGCAGTGTTTACTGAGCTTGTTATCGCACAGAGTGATCGGAGTGATCTGTTAAAATATGTCATTGGTATGTCTGAGCATAATGGAAATAAAGGATGCCACGACAGCAGCTCTGGAATTCGATGGGAAAAAGGAAAACATTGAGATGGATGCTATAGCTGGCCAGGAGATTAAGGATTTCCTGAGTAAATATCCCTACAGAGAGAAGCCCGAACTGTTAAGCACCATTACGCCTGAAGACCTTTACGATAAAGCGGCGAGCGACTGCTTTTTCAACTGGATCGAAAAGAAAACAGGTCATGCTGGAACAATCGACACTCATGAGGGCGTTGTTTTTTCCGGCGCTGTGAAAAGATTTGACTTCTTTAAAGTTATTCTGAGGATACTGGTGTCGGATAAAAAGAGTGTTTCTGCCAAAATCGACCAGAACTGGGGAATAATCCCCGGATTCGGAGGGGATAAGTTAATTGCAAAAAAGATTCTTTTTCTCTATTATAGTGACCAAATTGTGCCAATCTTCAAAACTGAAGATTTGGAGCGCTTCTCGGACGATTTGAAAATACAATATAAAGACAACTCCATGGAACGCTTCAAGAAGGATTATTCCTCTCTATCTGTAGGGGAGAAATTTGAATTGCTGAGTGCAAATCTTTTCGATTTTAGGAAGTCCAATCTGGGCAAAATGACCAACACTCAATTTGCACATTTTCTCTACCAGATGCCTTTGCTGACTAAATCTGATCAAAGTATTCCCGGTGCCAGTGTGAAGGATACCGGAACTGCTGCTGTCAGCCAGACGCATCTTGACCAGGCAAAACAATTTTATGAAGCAAAGCTGAAAGAGGCTGAGAAAACTATTGTTGAGCTCAGGAATGAGATCAAATTCAGGGATTTGCGTTCCAAAGAGACAGAGGAAAGGCTACGCTTCAAGGAGGAGGAATTCAACAGGCATGAAGTCGACCTTCAGCACAGGGAAAAGGTGATGAAAGAAGAACTCAGACAACTCGAGATAAAAAAACAGCAACTTGGCTCGACGAAGGAAGTGGAATTGAAAAGAGCTCTGGAGGAACTGCGGGCCCAGATTAGGGAAAAGGAAGAGAAACTAAGGTCAATGGAAAAATATCTTGCTCAGAAGGAAGAGGATATAAAATTCAGAGAAAGTGCTCTCATGGGCAGTGAGATCAGCCAGTCTGAAGAGTCCATTGTGTCGGATGTGAAGCAGGAGAAAGTGAAATCTGGGACGCCGCGACTGGACGATCTGCTTATGGGTGGCATACCAGTCGGTTCTCAGGTAGTCATCTACGGTCCATCATTCATTGGCAAGGAAATAGCCATGAACGCATTCGCTGCTGAGGGACTTAAAAAGGGTATTCCAGTGATGTGGATTACTACAGACAAGACAATCGACGAGATAAGGGAAGAGATGTCACATTTGATCAACAGCTACAGGGAATATGAGAAACTGGGCCTCGTCTATTACATCGATGCATATTCACGGATTATTGGCGACAATTCAGTTGCCGAGAATGCAAACTATCTTGACGACAGCGCCGATATTGAAAATATAGGCACTATGGCTGAGGATCGACTGACCTCGATGGGCGACCTGATTCAGAAGAAGGGAGTAAGACTCATCTTCAGGTCTGTGTCAAGCCTGAGCGCCACGCACGACATCAAGAGCATATTTACTCTGTTGAGACCGTTTGTTGCAAAGAGGAAGAAGGACAGATGCGTAACCATGTATAGTGTAGAAAAAGGCATTATGGATGAACAGGATTTACAGGTAATCAGCACCATCATGGATGGAATCATCGAATTCTCGACTGACGGCAAGAGCAACTTCATCTCGGTTCAGGGAATATGCGAAACTCAAACAAGAGATAAGATAAAATATACCGCTAGCAAGGGTGCCCTTACAATCGGCTCGTTTACACTGGGTCACATAAAGTGAGCAAACCCGAACATGATTTGGAGAAGTATGTGCCGGTGCTGCAAGATAGAATGTGCTCTTAAATGTCATTCCATCGGACCGTCTTTGTTATGAAATCCGGCACATTCATCAATCAAGCTTATTTGCTAGAAGATAATCGCACTGAAAAGGCAGTGGAAGCAAGAAACTGAGTGATCGAATGTTGGAGAATGCTTTCAGAAGGCTTGGGCGTTTTTCGCAGAAGAACAGCGGCAAACTCATCGCGGCATGGGTAATTGCACTCATCATCCTCGGACCCTTCGCGCCTATGCTGTTCAGTGAGACATCGTACAATCTCTCTTCAGGGATATTTACGTCGAATTCAATGTCAGCCCGGGCCCAAAAGTATCTCTCCGAGTATTTTCCCAATGCCGCATCGGCAGGCAAACAGAGCCTTGTGGTGGTAACCACTGGCACTGATGTAAATTCTCCAGCAGTCATATCTGAGTTTAATACGATTCAGTCGGGCATTTCCGGTTATCTGAAGAGCAACGGCATCAAGGGCAGCGTCACATCCATTCTTACTGTTGAGAACAGCACGCTTTCGGGAGTTTCGACAGGTGCAAAAATCGAGTTGAATGCGACCTACCCCCTGCTGTATCAGACGAATTTGGCCTTATATAAGTTGAACAGCACATTGAATCAGACACTCCAGATGATTTATGGAGTCCCCTCACTCTTTCTTAAGAATTATGCAGGCAGCAACAACAACTCTTCAGCTGCGAACAGCAAAACGCTGTCGGATCTCTCCACTTCTGGCAATCTGGTGGATGACTATTATAAAAGTTTTTACAGTTTCTGGAACAATACATCAATCTCTGCGGTGCCCACCAGGGCAATTTACTCCGTCAACCAGGCTGTAAACAATCAGTCTTCCCAATATTATGCGCTTTCAGTACAGCAGGAACCTCTTCACGTCATCTCAGTATCGCTCGTTCAAAACTTTTCTCTTTCTGATTATTCCTCTGCAACTGCCACTGAAAGAGCACACTATGATGCCTACGCGTACTTGTACACGCTTTCAGCAATTCTGCCGTCTCTTAATTCAAATAAGACTGTTTACACTTTCATAAACAGCGATCTCAACATAACTCCGACCACTTTTTTCAACGACGCTTTCTACCTGCCTCAGCCCGCACCCCCTTCGAAAATAACAGCACAGAGTGTGAGTCTTGTAGCGAAAGGACTCGCATCGACGCTGAAGTTGAATCCTTACGTGGCCATAAACATCCCCGCTGTTGAGCCCTATCTGTTTAAACTCAATGCCAGCAATGATGTTGCGTCACTGGTTTCAGGCACTCTGCTCTCAACTGTCTTCAGCGGCTACCCATTTGTGCCCTCTCCCTACGTATACCACCAGTTTGTCGGTTACGACAATTCCACAACAATAATGATTGTAACAACATCTGTCGATCTGACTTCAGCCCAGTCAGATTCAGTGTCGTCTGTGATACATTCTTCACTCATCAGTATCGCTGGAAGTAACTACTACCTTGCAGGATCAAGTCAGCAGAATAAACAGCTATCAAGCGAAACTCTGACGGGAATGGTCAGGGCTCTCATAATTGGTATAATTCTTTCCATCATAATCGTCGGGCTGTACTTCAGATCCGTAACAGCAGCATTCCTGCCATTGCTTATGTTTGCTGTTAGTGCAACTGCAGCTTTTTCGGTCAACGCACTTCTTTACAAGTACGTTCTCCATTCTTCAGTATCATTCATCACGCCAACACTCCTGCTGATACTCCTGCTCGGGCTCTCCAGCGATTATGTGGTGTATATGATGTCCAGATTCCGCCGAGAATTGAGGAAGGGCAACAGCAACCCCGCAATAATCTCCACACAGTGGGCAGGTCACGCCATCTTCACCTCAGGCGTGACTGTGGCTGTCTCATACGTCGCACTCTATGCGGCCAACGTCCCGTTGTTCAGCGATTCCGGAATAACGAACGCCATCGGCGTACTGATCGCAGTGCTCGTTGCCAACACCCTCCTCGTTTCCATTCTCAACATCGCCAGATCGAAAATTTACTGGCCTGCCAGAGTTAACACAAGCGTCGATGAACGGAAGACAGTAATGTACAGGATATCCCAATTTGTAATCTCAAATAAAATGAAGATTGTTGCAGTCTTCATCGTAGCAGCCGTGCTGGGTGCATACCTGTACGCATCAACGCCAACAAACATGGATGTTTTCGATCTCCTTCCTTCGGGGAGTGGAATAAAAGCGATAGAGGCGGCCACTTCAGGCTTTCATGGCGATCCGTTCGATATCGGATACATTGTAGTGCAATTCCCCTCCCCGGTTGTTGCGGGAAACGGCACGTATAATGCCGCGGAGATTTCACAGATAACCTCGATCGAGCAGACTATTGCGTCCCACAACCAGATTGCTCAGGTTCAGGGTCCGACTTTCCCGTTCGGTTATTATGTGCCATACAATCTCACTGGCATTCCAGCGACTTATCGGAGCGCCTATAACACACAGATGAAAACATTCATCGGCCACGATTCTCATTTTGTTCGGCTGACATTCGAACTCTCTTCACTCTCCTGGAGACAGCCTGCATCAAATTTTGTCAACAGCCTTGTGACAATCATCCACTCTGCCGTTGGCGGCAACTATTCATTGTACGTTGGCGGTCTCACTGAAGGATTCAATAACGCGTACTCGTACACGAGTTCCAGCTTCGACAGACTCGTTCCTGTACTCGCGCTTGCAATTCTCGCCGTGCTTTCGTTGCAGCTTAGCTCCATCTTCACGCCTGCAAGACTCATACTTATGGTACTCTCATCGGTCGTTCTATCCCTCGCAATGACCTACATTGCGCTCTACTACGTATTCCACATGCCACTTGTGATTTTCCTTCCTATGTTCACAGTGATCACACTTCTTGCCGTTGGTCTGGATTATGATATTTTCATGGTTACAAGAGTCAGAGAGGAAGTGGTGCGGGGAAAGAGTGATCAGGATGGGATAGTGACGAGCATCATCGAAAACGGAGGAGTGATAATAACACTCGGCTCCCTGCTTTTCGCGACATTCGGTTCCCTTGCCTTCAGCGGTATAGGCATAATGGAAGAAATTGGTGTGGGACTCGCTGTGGGTGTTCTGGTTGACACATTTATCAGCTGGCCGTTCTTCGTTCCTGCCGTCATGCTGTATCTGCAAAAATATAACTGGTGGCCGTCGAAGATTGGGCAAGCCAGGCATGTTGTTTACAGGCGACTCAGTGGCAAGTTATAGGGAGACTGCCCCCGTCTTTATTGCCGTTTAACTCTTTCGCTAAATCAATCTGCCATACTCCAGCTAATGGATTCGCCGGCTCTGTAGCCCGTTATTGGTAAATCGGCGCATTTTCTGTCTTCCCTTCGATATTGTTTGCATATCTTGCAGCCACGTGAAGGAAATCGGCAAGCCTGTTGAGATATTTCAGTATTTCAGGATTGAAGCCGGCTTTTCCAGAGGCAGCCACGACTCTGCGTTCAGTCCTTCTCGAAGCTGCCCTCGCGAAGTGAAGCAATGAACCCGCCCTTCCACCACCGGGAAGTATGAATGTTCGCTGTTCCGGTACCCTGCTCTGCATACCGTCTATCTCCCTTTCCAGCCTTTCGGTCATAACTCCAGTGACTTCAGGCAGGCCAGCTATCTCCTTTCCGGTCGAATTGAGATCTGCACCGAGTGCAAAAAGTTCACTCTGTATTCTCTTAAGTATGGTGGCAAGCAGTTCATCGCTCAGTTCCGGAATCACGATGCCTATGATGCTGTTCAGTTCGTCAATCGAGCCAAGTGCCTCCACTACAGGGTTGGTCTTTCCGACCCTCTCCCCTGTTATGAGACTTGTTTTGCCCTCGTCTCCGGTTCTGGTATAAATCTTTGCCATCTGTCGCCTCATAGCAGCGGTATGAGATAATGGTCGACACTTATTGCCCCTGCACCGAGGAAAAATAGAGCTATTCCTATGGCCAAATATGCTATATCCCTCTCGTAGCCATAAGCGTAGTTCTTTCCCAGAACCCGGGAGTACATGTAAACAGCACCCAGGGCCTCAATGGCGATAAGCAGGCCGACAATCTGTGTTCCTGCCCCGAATATCAGCAGTATGCCGGCAACGAACTGGAAATATCCCACCAGCGCAGTTACGGGACCCGGTATCCCTCTCGTACGCATCGCGTCGATTACAGAACTTCTCCTGGAACCAATCTTCGGGTAACCATGAACTATGAGTGCGAAACCAATTGCAACCCTGAGAACCAGCAAACCGTAGTCCTGCAGACCCTGTATTATCAGATATGAGCCGGCCAACTGAACACCTTTATAAGTCGGATGAGTGCGAATGTCACTGCCATATATTGAACTTTTGCAGAAACGGTTGCCTGTACATCATAATTTTCCAAGGTTTATTTTAACCAGGCTCCGTATTCCGCCTCTCTGTTGAGCACCGAATTTCAACCGCTGCTTCATTCTTCAATTTATCCTGCAAAGCTGTTCGCAGTAGCGCCGTTAACTATGGTGTTTATATAGTAGTGCAAACATAGTTCAGTGCAAAATATGGATTGTGGTACAGATGAAGAAAGAAGATAAGATACTCAGGGTGGCAGAATCGAAATCGTACGACGTCGGGACAGGCACAATCAGAGTCGACGGTCAGATAATCCAGCACATGGGCCTGGTTCCCGGCGATTACGTTCAGGTGACAGGCAAGAAAAGAACAGCGGCTGTCCTCGGGACAAGCTACCCTGAAGACGAGAACAGAGGAATAGTGAGGATGGATGGAATAATGCGAAGGAACGCGGGCGCTTCACTGGACGATAAGATTGCACTTTCAAAGATTCTTCCGAAAAATGCAACAAAGATTACGGTGGCACCACTTGAGGAACTGAAGCTCAATGGCGCAGAAGAGTATGTATCCACTGTTCTGGACGGCAAGGTGGTATCAAAAGGTGATATTGTCCAGCTCAATGTCATGGGCACCAGAGTGGAGTTGATGGTAACAGGCTATGTTCCCAGCGGCTCCGCAGCAATTATTTCACGTGGCACAAAGGTTACGGTGTCTGCCAAAGCTGCAAAGGAGCTTTCGGCCACTGTCACCGGTACGTCATACGACGATGTCGGCGGACTCGAGGAGGAAGTTAAGAAGGTCAGGGAGATGATTGAGCTGCCTCTCAAGCACCCCGAACTCTTCGAACGCCTTGGAGTCGAAGCGCCGAAGGGTGTGCTTCTTCACGGTCCTCCGGGCACAGGCAAAACGCTGCTTGCGAAAGCTGTAGCC
>DAHXLZ010000028.1 GCA_027365715.1 Methanomassiliicoccales archaeon
TCGGCAAGCTTGTTGCCGACGATGTGGAAGCTCAGACCGTCAGATGTCTTCAAAATTTAGACGAAGTGCTCAAAGCTGCCGGCCTGACATCGCTGAACGTTGCGAAGACAACCATATTCCTGACAAACATGGGTGACTTCGAAAAGGTGAATAATGCATATGCTGCACATTTTGGTGCACACAGGCCTGCCAGGTCCACGGTCGCAGTAGCTGCTCTGCCCAGAGGAGCAAGTGTGGAAATCGAAGCGATTGCGGTCAGGTGATACCTGGCGGCTGCCGGCGCCGGTTCATGCAAGTACTGAATTCCATGCCAGGCGACCCTGTCAACTTTCATTGAGGCTGCGACTGCCTCATGATCTCTGCGGTCCATGGCGGCTGCAGCAGATGTTGCCCGGCACGATGCAGCGAGCATGTGGTCACAGACCAATCCAGCGTGTCTGTCCGTGATACGGCGGGGAGCGGAAGCCATCGGGTCTCACTCACAGAGAAAAATTGACATGGTCTGCATGGCATAATTTATTACATTTGATCTATATCTCAGTCCGTTTAACGTGTGGGGAACCAGGAGCAATGCCGATGGTCAGTTTCGCAGCAGACCTGTGATATCGCTGCTCACAGACTTCGGCAGCCTCGGTGGATATGTCGGTTCTGTAAAAGGCGTCATACATTCCAGGACAGACGCCGATATTGTGGACATATCGCACGAAATATCACCGCAATCGGTGATGGAAGGGGCGTTTGTGCTCAAAAGTGTTGTATGCTACTTCCCTGAAGGTTCGGTGCACATGGCAGTCATTGATCCCGGAGTCGGGGGACCAAGACGGCCGATCGCGATACATGCAGGCGGGCACTATTTCGTAGGTCCTGACAACGGCGTACTGGTTCCGGCTGCAAGGATGTGTGGCAGCGTCGAAGTGAGGGAAATCGATGCGAAGAAAATGGGTGCATCGGACATTTCCAGTACCTTTCATGGCAGGGATATTTTTGCACCGGCGGTGGCATACCTGTCCGCTGGCGGCAAATTCGAGAAGATCGGCAGGATATTCAAATCATACAGAGAAATGGATTTTGGTGAGGTGCGCAGCATACCTTCCGGACTCTCAGGCATTTGTATTTATGCAGATTCTTTCGGCAACGTAATTACAAACCTCAGCGGCGGTAAATTCAGAAAACTGTTTTCGGTTGGCGAACGTGTCAACGTAATATGCGGCGATTTCAAACAGGCTCTGAAGTTCACCAGGACATATGCTGACGCGGATGCAGGTGAGCCGCTGGTTCTGGTTGGTTCGCATGGCAACGTTGAGGTGGCGGTATCAGGCAGCAGCGCCAGGAATCTATTCGAATGCAGGCAGGGAACAGAAATCGCATTCAGACATATCCGTTTTTGATACAGATGCCATGCTGCTGGATTCCCGGCTGGTCATGCTGTTGAAGCAATATCTAAATATAATACTGAATACTATATTGAATACAAATATGAATACTATTATGATTAACTGGTCTGCCCCGATAGATTCCATACCCGGTTCAAAAACCATCTTATATGCCACGGCGCTTTGCGGTAACCTCACCCATGGCAGGGGATGCACCACCAGTTTATGGGGATAATGAATTCAGTGAAGCGTGCTACAATTTAACTGGTATCGGAAACATGTAGGGAGAAACATTGATGCGGGTCTCTCCTCGCAATTCAGCATAATCGATAGATAGTGTTTAAGAACAGAAGAGTGTGTTTAGTAAATGAGTGCCAGAAATGCTGCGAAGGTGGACAGGGAAAAACCTTCAGATATTGTGCCTGGAAGCAGGGAACAGAACATGAATGAAACGGGAATGAATGCAGAGACTGAACATGAAAAGAAGAAGCCTTCATCTCACATGGAGTTCGATAGAAAATTTGTGGCGCAGGGAGAGGACCCTTACTCAACTGTTAAGTGGGCTGAGCGAATCTCAAGGATAACCGAGCCCGATGGAAAAGTAGTCTTCGAAATGGAAAATATCAGGGCACCTGAGGACTGGAGCCAGCTCGCAGTAGATATTGCAGCTTCCAAATATTTCCGCAAGGCCGGTGTGCCCGGCACAGGAAGTGAAAACAGCGTGAAGCAGCTGGTTTACAGAGTTGCTCACACGCTGAAATGGGCAGGTGAAAAATATGGTTTTTTCACCGGAACCAATGCGGACAATTTCGAGGCTGAGCTCACTTATATGCTTCTTCACCAGATGGCAGCATTCAACTCTCCTGTCTGGTTCAACGTTGGTCTGTACCATGAATACGGGATCAGGGGAAGCGGAGGAAGCTGGGCATGGAATGCTGAAACAGGTAAAGTCATCCAGACTGAAGATGCATATTCGAGACCGCAATGCTCAGCCTGTTTCATCCAGTCTGTTTCGGACGACCTCATGTCAATCTTTGATCTGCTCAAAAATGAGGCACGTCTCTTCAAGTATGGTTCCGGCACCGGTACCAATTTCTCCAGGGTGAGGGCTGCGGAAGAGAAACTCTCTGGCGGTGGAACTTCGTCGGGACTCATGTCTTTCCTGAAGGTGCTCGACGCTGGCGCTGGCGCAACTAAATCCGGAGGTACAACGAGACGTGCTGCAAAGATGGTGGTTCTCGATATGGATCATCCCGAGATCATGTCTTTCATCAACTGGAAGGTGAAAGAAGAGGAGAAGGTTAGAGCACTGGTCAGAGAGGGGTATCCTTCAGATTTCAACAGCGAAGCATATCTCACCGTATCGGGTCAGAACTCCAACAATTCTGTCAGGATGACCGATGAGTTCATGAACGCATTCCTTTCAGACGGCAGCTGGAATACAACATACCGGACCACCGGCGAAGTTTCACATACGTACAAGGCAGCAGAGCTTATGGAAGCGGTCAGCAGGGCTGCGTGGGCGTCAGCAGATCCTGGCGTTCAATTTGACACAACTGTAAACAGATGGCACACGTGTCCCAATTCAGGCAGAATCAACGCCTCGAATCCGTGCTCCGAATATATGTTCCTGGATAACACGGCGTGCAATCTTGCCTCGATCAACATAGTCAAATTCATCGATGAGGAGGGCAATTTCGACATTGAGGGTTTCAGGCACACGATCAGGGTATTTACGACAGCGATGGAGATTATCGTTGATTTTGCCTCCTACCCGACTGAAGACATAGCCAGGAACAGCCATACATTCCGGACGCTCGGCCTTGGCTTCGCCAATCTGGGAACAACCGTGATG
>DAHXLZ010000032.1 GCA_027365715.1 Methanomassiliicoccales archaeon
TGCTCGAGCTCCTGATGAGATACCTCTCGGACGCTGTTCCGGGCTCAGAGGCAACTTCATGCGTTGTCAGGGACGGGGACATTGTTTCGTGCGGAATCCGCACATTCTCCCCGGGTGTTCCGGTAAACAGGTTGTACCCTCAGCTCGTGAAGGAATTCGACGACCTCATCTGAGGCTCGCCGAACGGGAAAGAATTGTGCACAGAGCCGGGGAGGAAGCCAGCAGGACACTGCGCACGAGCCTTCTTTCGTATGCGCTGAACCGGCTCTGGGACTTTCGCCAGATTATCACGATGCCTCCAGCCCTGCCGGAGCGATCGTGGATTCGCTGCATGATGGCAAAGCCTGGCCGGCTGCCAAACAGCGAGGTCAGCTGGATAGTGTGATCCTGTTCAGCAGCGCTTCCGTTTCCGAATGCGGCTTCAATCTCGGCAACAGGCAGGATTGTTCCCTTCGCATTAACAGCGTCTGCACTCAGCGAGAATGCTTTTCTTACAAACCCCTCTCCCTCACTTGCGAGTATCTGAAAATCATCATGCGGTACGAATCTGTTCAGCTCGGATGATATTGACGCCGGCAGCGGGACTTCCGCAGGCGATGAAATGATGCCTGCAAATACAGCTGAAAGAGAGGAAGCATATGCAGTCTCGGCTGCTCTGATCTGCGCTTCACCTGCAGTCCTTGCAGAGGTTACTGCTGTCGCAGAGAGGAGTTCGGCAAATTCCATCTCCCCGTAATCCAGCTTCTTCTCCTTCGGAAGACGCAGGACGATTACCGCGTGTGCGGACTCATATGAGCCGACAGGGACGAGCAGGAAATTTGAATCTGAAGAAGGCAGCGCAGATTTTCCGGAATCGGCACTGGCGCTGTCTACACTAACCGGCTTCACTGTGCCGGACACCTCGACAATTTGCTTCTCAACTGCTGCAGGGTACAGCCTGTTTACCGGAACCTCCGGAGAGAATGTGCGGATTCCGCACGAAACAATGTCCCCGTCCCTGACAACGCATGAAGTTGCCTCTGAGCCTGGAACAGCGTCCGAGAGGTATCTCATCAGGAGCTCGAGCAGATGCTGAAGACCAAATCCGGAAATGCACGCTTCAGAGACGAGGTTAAGAAGTCTGGCCCTGCGGGTCATTCCTTCGAGCGAGGCATATCGTGTACCGCATGAGAGAAAATAATCCACATGCTTCCTTGAGTGTTCTGCAACCGAGATTTCCTTCCAGCCCGGTTCATGACCCTCTGCAGAAACAGTTGCCGTAAAGCCGGTGATGCCGCCTGCGTTGTGCGGAATGATGTACACGACATCGCCGCTCCTGCAGACGAGTAGATTGAGCAGAGAGCTGTGACGCCCGGTTGTCTTTTCCACGCTCTCCGGCACGCAGGTTGCGAAATCAGGCGGAAGCGAGTGCGATTCTCTGCCGCGGAGTTTCAGTCGCTTTCCTTCCGATGCCGCACAGACAAAGGGCGCTCCGTCACCATTTTGAAAGAACGTATACGACGCTTCCGCATGCAGAAGCAGCCTGAACTCCCTCGCAAGTGCGGCGTGAAGCCGGTTCTGCCCGCCTGTGCCTTCAAAGCGGGACAGAAATTCTACGAGCAAAACATACATGGAGTTCAGCTGTCTGAGTTCCTCGATTCTCTGAAATGACTGTATCCTGGCTCCTGCGATAGCAGAAATTTCCTTCAGGAATGAAACGGTCTGTTCATTCATCTTTCCGGGCTTCCTGCGCAGAACAGCTATAGAACCGGCGATTTCCCCGCCCAGAGGCATTGGCACAAAAAGCATTGAAGAATAGCCCCTGTAGAGTTTGCAGAATACGCTGAAATCCGGGCTCTCCTCATTCTGAATAACCGGCTGGCGGGCGGTGACAGGATGACCTTCAAAATGAAAATCGTAATCCGGCGACAGCAGGCGCCTGGACAGGACAGACGGGCAGGCGGCCGGGGCAATGACACCGACTTTACCGCCCGAGTTTCCAAAAATAATCACGGAATCAATGTCTGCCAGTTCCGACAGTTTTCCCGCCAGAATGCTGAAAAATGTGTTTCGTTCAGCGAATGGATTGAGTTCACTCATAAACTGGCCGACCCTGTGAGGAACGGGTTCGTCTGCAGGTGCGGCCCTCTCACTCAGGCTGATCCCGGTCTGCTCTCTGCACCTGATCAGAAATAGCCCCGGACCGGGAGGCGCATAGATTGCTGACAGGGTCAGCCGAACACTGACGGTTCTGCCATCCTTTCCCGCCAGTTCAAGCACTCCGGGAACAGCGCTGCCGTCGGCTCTGCATTGCTTGAACATTTCGATGAATCTGATCCTGTGCCTCACTGCAATCATGTCAATGAACTGAATTCCCGTGCAATTTTCAAATCCAAGCGAAGACGATATCGACACCGCTTCCAGGCTCTGCTCGGCAATCCGGCCCTCTGTGTCCATTATGAAAAGCGGTTCCCTGAACGCGGCAATGAGGGGGGTGAGCGAATTACCTGGAACAGGTGCCTCGGTTATCTGGCTGATCACGCAGTAGACTGCCGCGATCTCATCACCCATTATTACAGGTGTGAACGTTGCAAGGCACGTATTGCCTTCAATGCGGCATCTGAACTCAAAACTTTTGCCTGTGGAGAGATAAAGGAGCACGTCCGGCTTCGAACTCTCCCATCCGTCGCTCCCGAGGTTGAGTTCCATGCCCGCTTCCTGGTTTACTAGCATCTGCTTTGCAGCACTGTTCAATTCGAGGATTTGCAATCTCATATCTGTGATGGCAACTGCTTCAGTCATCGAATTAATCAGGGCATTCAGACTCAATTGTTCCTGTTTTTGCCGCTTTTCGGAAACATCATTCATGCTTTGCACGCACTGACTTAATCGGAGTGATCACGACACGATTGGACCATGCTGACAGCTAATAAAATTAACCCGCAAAATATCCGGTTAAAAATTCACAGTATGTACATCATGTGCGTGACCGGTAAACTTCCATCCCTGACGAAAAGACGGAGTTTACAATATTGTCGGAGTTTCTGTAAAAAATCTTCCCCGGCCTGTCGATGTCAAGGCAGATGAAATCCGCCCTCTTCCCTTTCTCAATGCTCCCGAACTCTTCTGACATTCCGACGGCACATGAGGAGTTCAGAGTGGCGGCTGTCAGAACCTCCTCCTGCGTCATCCCGCACTCATATACTGAAAGGATGCACGATAACATCATGCTCTCGTTCCATGAGTTCGGACTCAGATCCGTGCCTATAGCCACCGGCATGCCTGCTGAAATCATGGATGCACCATCCGGAAAACGCCGGCTCATGGAAAACAGCGGCGTGGATGGCAGGATAATTCCTATCGTGCCGCTGGAGGCGAGAGCCTGAAAACTGTTCCTTGGAGTGTGCGCAAGATGAGATACGCTCACGGCACCAAGCGCAGCAATCCCTTCTGCTGCGCCGGTGCAGGTGAATTCATCTATGTGCGCTGTCAGTCTGAATCCAAGCTTCCCGGCACTGGCGAGTATGCGCAAGCCCTCCTCCGGGGTGAAGGCACCATCCTCAATGAAAACATCACAAAGGGAGGAGAGTCCACTTCCCTTTACGGCAGGGAGCTGCGAATCGATTATGTCTGAGATATAATCAGATCTGCCGATACCGGGAGGGAAAGCATGGGCGCCAAGGTATGTTGGAACGATGGTCTGGTGCGGACCGGAAAGCCTGCCGGCTGCCCTCAGCATCTTAAGTTCATGCTCGAGGCTGAGGCCGTAACCGCTCTTCACTTCGACACATGTCATTCCACCGGCGAGCATTCCGTGCAGCCTAGGAAACGTTTCAGAAATCAGCTGTTCCTCTCCAGCTTCTCTGGTTTTTGCCAGTGTGTTGAGTATTCCACCTCCTCCCTTGAGAATATCCAGATAGGAATCTCCCCTGAGTTTTCTGATGAGGTCTTTTTCCCTGCTTCCGGCGAAGAGCGCATGGCTGTGGCAGTCGGTGAACGCCGGCACTACAACCCGGTCGCCCAGCGATACTTTTCTTCCGCTGTGTTTTGATTCGACCGATACCCTGCTGCCGCATTCCGCGATTCTGCCGTCACGGACGGCTATTGCCGCATCCTCCGTGAACTGCACATCACGCATTGCCTCGCCGCATTTCGGACCCGGTCCCAGTGGAGTAATGAAGCCCGCACATTCGAATATTGTGTCAACTTCCGCCGGAATCCCTCCTGAGTCCCTCTTCACCCGTTCTGCAGATAAACGGAACGCCGCCTCTCTTTGTTATCGCTTCCGCGGCCTTCTCGGGTTTATCTGTAAGCGCTATGATGCAGCCTCCACCGCCAGCCCCCGTCAATTTCGCGCCAAATGAGAACGGCCTGACAGCGTCAATGAGCTGATCCAGTTCCCTTGTGCTTACGCCAAGCACTGAGAGAAGGCGCTGGTTCCTGTCCATCAGAAGGCCGAGTGATGCCATGTCGCCGGAATCCAGAAGTTTCCTCGCGTCCTGTGATATAGTCCCGATTTCCGAAACTGCATCCCTTGCAGTGGGATATTTCGCGCAGAGCCTCTTAACTCTCTCGACCATCGGTCCTGTCGCGGAACTCCTTCCTGTATAACCGGCCACAATGCCCATCTGCTTCACGTCAAGATGGCCTATGTGCCATGTGCCTGGATTACCGCTTACCGCCCATATCTCCGAGGGCACGGGATTCCTGCTGATGAATATTCCGTAACCGTGTGCAGATGTGGATGTATCTACCGGACTGGCCCTCCCCTGTGCAGCGAGCTCAACGTTGAATGCAACTGGCGCCACCTTCGCCGCGTCGCTGCTGTTCATGAGAGCGGCAACGAGCGATACGGAGAGAGCTGCCGAGGAGCCCATGCCGCCGCCTGCAGGAATGGATGAATCGGCAGTTGCACTCTTTCCACTTGCACCAGTGAGGTTGAATGCGTAATATGGATATGCGTGCACCTCCTTCCTGAGCGGAAAGCCATTGAACCGGTCTTCGTTTGATTCCACGACAACGGCACGTGTCCTCAGATTGATAGCTACGGCTATTGCCGCTTCACCGAAGACTACTGCATGCTCCCCGAACAGGATTACTTTGCCCGGGGTGGAAAAGGAGACGGACACAAGTCACACATTAAACGCTTTTAAGTTAAATTCTTTACACCGGCTGGTGCAGCTGTCCTATTTCCATGATTTTTTCATTGAGGGAATGAGCATATTGACCCTTTTCGCGTACTGGGCATAGCTGTCACCGGTCCTGGATGCCCAGTAGGCATCTATTCCCCTGACGGATACTACAATGAGGGGAACAAATACAACCGCAACCAGCACTGCGCCCGCCAGGCTTGAGAAATCGGCCACAATGCCGGCGGTTATCAGGATTGTGCCGAAGTAGAGCGGATGTCTGCAGAGGCGGTACAGCCCGGAGGGGGTGAGTTCAGGGCCCTCTTCTCCCCCGGTGCTGATGATCTGGGAAGCCGGTGCCTTTGCGCCGAAGAAGAAGAAAGCGCCTGAAAGTGTGAGTATCATGCCGATTGCCGATATTGCGTAATACGGAGCTGAATCGTGTCTGAGTGGAGTAAAAAATGAAAGGAGTATTACCGCACCGCCGGCAAGCCAGCGCAGCACGCTGAGCACAGTGAACGGAATCCAGACCGTGGAGTCTGCAGGCTGTTTCCTGACTGTGGAAACAAACATTGCCACGAGAGTTATGGCAATGACTGTGTCCTGAAAGCCGAAGTAACCGGTGAAGAACATTTGTGACGCACTGCCAGTGACTGACGTCAAAGCTCATATTAATCTATCCTCATCAGGATTCAGGTGCGGCATGAAAACACTCGAGTTTGGTTCAAAAGTTAAGGTCAAACTGCCTGATATCGGTCTGGGAACCTGGAGGATGGGCGGAAGCTTCACACCTGATAATTCACACGATGCCGAGGAAGTTGCTTCGATAAAGAAAGCTCTTGAAATAGGCTACAGTTTCATAGACACTGCGGAGATGTATGGCAGCGGCCATTCCGAGGAGCTTGTGGGCAGGGCAGCAGCCGGAAGCGATGTTTTCATAGCAACAAAAGTCTGGCAGACGAATCTCCGGCATGATGATCTCATAAAGGCGGCAGAGCGAAGCCTGAAGAGGCTGAACCGCAAACAGATAGACCTCTACCAGGTGCACTGGCCGAACGACAGTATTCCATTGCGTGAAACAATGAAGGCGATGGAGAAACTTGCCGACGATGGAATGATATTGCACATCGGTGTCAGCAACTTCGGTGTTGAACTTCTGGAGGACGCACAGAGTTTTCTCTCAAGACATGAAATATTATCTGACCAGGTTTCGTACAGTGTTGCAGACAGAGAGCCGGAGAACGGGCTCACCGAATACTGCAGAAAGCAGCGGATAGGCATAATTGCCTACGAACCTCTTGCAAAAGGGAAGGTCTTTGAGGGAAAGACCGGAAGGGTTCTGGCAGAGGCTGCAAGGATGGTTTCGAAGACGCCGGCACAGGTTGCTCTGAACTGGCTCATGAGCAAAAACACCCTTCCGATACCAAAGTCTACAGACCATGCGCACCTGAAAGAAAATTTTGATGCCTGCGGCTGGCGGCTGCCTGAGAAAGTGCTGAAATTCATAGACGAATCGTTGAAGTGAAGACTGAAGGATGCGGATTAATGCGATTGATGAAGATTGATGCGCGCGGGCATCACATAGAAATACACTGTTTTGATAGAAAACGTCTGCGTAAGTGTGGAGGAGGGAGAGCAACAGATGCATGAGACAGTAATAATGGCTGAGAGCATCGTAAAGACTTACGGACCGATTAAAGCTGTTGATGGACTGACTCTGAACATCAGGCGCGGAGAGGTTTACAGTCTGCTGGGACCCAACGGAGCAGGCAAGACAACAACCATTGAAATGCTTGAGGGAATGAGGCGCCCTGATTCGGGAAAGGTTTCCATCCTCTCAATGGATCCGTGGAAGAATGCGCAGACTCTGAGAAAGAGAGTGGGCGTGATACCGCAGGATTTCAATTTTATCGGCAAAATAACACCAAGAGAGGCAATACGCCACTACTGCATACTGTTCGGCGTCCGCGACAGCTCGAAGGAGTTGCTGACGATGGTGAATATGACTGACATGTCCGATGTATACTTCGAGAGACTTTCTGGTGGTCAGAAGCAGAAACTTGGCCTGTGTCTCGCCATGGCAAACGACCCGGAAGTCATTTTTCTTGATGAGCCGACAACCGGCCTCGACCCGCAGGCCAGAAGGAACATGTGGGAAGTCATCAGGAGACTGAAATCAGAGGGAAAGACACTGCTTCTGACCACGCATTACCTTGAGGAGGCGGAGAGACTGGCAGACAGAGTCGGCATTGTGGACCACGGAAGAATGGTTGCCGAGGGAACGCCGGACGACATAATCAGAGAGCATGGGAACGGTCTCTTTCTCAGGATAAGCGGTAACGCGGCGCTTGCTTCCAGGATTAAGAGCGCTACGGGCCTGGACTGCTCGAGTGCCGACGGCGTTGTAGACGTGAGAATAGATGCAAACGAGCATATCGTGAATGTCCTGCGGGTTGTAGAGTCGGAGCATGCAAAGCTCGATGTGCTGGAACTCAGAAAGGAGGGGCTCGAGGATGTGTTCGTCAAGATGGTTGGAAAAATAGAGGGAGTGGAATGAAGGCTTCCCGTATTCTTCCACGGATCCATTGAGAACTGCGTGCCGGTGCAGGCGGCGGACCCCGGCGTCTGAGTGCCTTCCGGAATTTCTTCCGGCAAAGTTGATATACCCACTGCGGAGATAGAAAAGCATGATTGTACTGATCGGCGTCGGGCATGTCTTTGACATAGGCGATGCAGTGAAGTCAATCGTTATTGACGCCAGGCCCTCTGCAGTCTGTCTGGAACTCGATGACGGCAGGCTCACCGGGCTGCTGACCAGGCAGACCGGTACAGGCCAGTCGCGCGCGTACAGATCCCTCGGTGATTTCCAGTCAAAAATTGCAAACAGCTACGGAACCACCGTCGGGTCAGAAATGCTTGCGGCTTACGATGCGGCCGGCCTGATAGGGGCAAAGGTCTACTGCATAGACATGAATGCAGGCGAATTTTTCGACAGTGCATTCAAATCAATGTCGCTGAAGGAGAAGGCATATCTTCTGCTCAACTCGATCGCTGCCCGGTTCGCAAGGAAGAAGAAGATTGAAAACGAACTCAGGCATTACCAGGAGAATGATGTCGAATACATAGAGGAATTCGGCAGGCGTTTTCCATCGCTGAAAAAAGTGCTGATAGATGACCGGAATCAGCACATGGCGGGGGGAATAAGAAAAATTGCAGAAAATAGCCGTGACGTCGTTGCCGTCATAGGAGACGGACATGTAGAAGGGATAAGGGCACTGATCACCGACCTTCAGGTTAAGGTTATAAGGCTGAAGGAGCTGCGCGGGATGCAGAAAAGCACAGACGCTTCCGGCGGTACCGGGGGCCAGAGCGGGAATGGTCAGGTTTCATTCTCCTTCGAATACAGATAATGCACAGCCTGAAATCGGTTCGCCGGTGTGCTGCCTGCATCATTGATACAGGTCGAAACATGAACGCAGTCGAGGCGATTGGTCTCAGCAGGACATATTACGGGAGGCACAGCACAGTGCGTGCACTGGACGGTGTCGATCTTACCGTGGAGAAGGGGAAGCTCTTCGCATTCCTCGGACGCAACGGTGCAGGGAAGACGACTTTTGTGAAAATATCGTCAACACTCCTGCTGCCGACTTCAGGAACCATAAGCGTTCTGGGCCATGATGCTGTCACCGAAACAGCGCTGGTCAGGGAGGACATCGCTCTTGTGCCTCAGGATGTCAGGCCATACTTTCACCTCACACCGCGTGAACATGCTCAGAGTTACCTGCGAATCCGCGGCCTGGGAAGGGAAGAGACAACGAGCAGAACGCAGTGGATACTCGAGGAAATGGGGCTTTCCGAATATGCGGATGTGCCCTGCCTGCAGCTGTCCGGAGGACTTCAGCAGAGGACGATGGTGGCGATGATCCTGGCAACATTGGCGCCGGTGATGTTTCTCGACGAACCGACGCTTGGAATGGATCCCATGGCAAGGCGGAATGTCTGGAAGATCATAGAGGAGATAAGGTCGCGCGGTTCGACTGTTTTCCTCACCACGCACTACCTCGATGAGGCCGAAAGACTCTCTGAGGAACTTGCCATAATAAGCAGGGGAAAAATACTTTTCAGGGGTTCTGTTCGTGAACTGAAGGTCATTGTGGGTGCAGACTACAGGGCAATAATGAACAGAAATGTTCCGCGGGCACTTCTGCGCGGATTCGATACAATTGTAGAGGACGGAGGACGCCTTCTTGTCCTCACAACCAGAGAGGGCGCGCTATCACTTGCGGACGCAGCGGGCAGGGCTGGATATGAAATTTCGGTAGGACCTGTTACTCTGGAAGAGGCATTTATCCGGCTTGTAGGGAGTTCTGAGATAGATGAGGCTTAGACTTCAGCTCAGGGCCGTGGGAACATTCCTGATGTTCAACGGAATCATTGCGCTGAGGAGGCAGACAATAGTGCTCATTTCCATCTCGCTTGCGCCGTTCACGTTCATCTACTTCCTGTATCTCGTCAGCCCGAGGGCAGAACTTCCCTTTGGAGTAGTCGGTGCGATAGTGTTCACCACCGTCTTTACCGGGAGCATGCTGCTCAATGATTCCGCATATCTGAGGCTGGAGAGGCATCTGCAGGCGATCTATGTTGCATCCCCAGTAATGGCTGTCTCGTACGCTGCAGGCATGGCACTTTCAGAGCTCATATTCATCCTGCCGCCGCTCGTCATACTCTTTGTGGTGCTTGGCTTTGTTGTACACATAACACCTGCGATCCTGCTTTCTATGCTCGGCATCGTGATTCTCACATGGATAATGGCATCGAGCCTGGGTTTCATGGTGTCCTCATTCTTCAAGCAGATGAGGGAAATATGGCCGATCGCGAGCCTGATATTCTCCGTAATTTCCATCGTACCGCCGATATTCTATCCAATAGCGTCCATACCCGTGAACTACAGGTGGATTGCATATTTCGCCCCAACAACATACTCAGCGCTGCTGGGTGACAGCGTGGTCGGCATCGTCCACGTTTCTGCATTTATTCAGACGCTATACGTGGGCGGTCTTGTCAGTGCCACACTGATATTCATTGCCATAGCCTCCGTGTTCACCCGCTGGAGAGAAAAGTAGCTGGAAACCGCGATATCCGGCAGCCGGAACAGCGCGACATCTTTAAATAGGCACTGCAATGTGCAATCCTTCTGCCAAAGGCTGATCGCAATGGGAAATATTAGGCCAACTTACATTAAGAGAGTAGCCGTCGAACTCGTCAACAAGTATCCCGGACTGTTCACAGAGGATTTCAATAAAAACAAGGAGATCGTCGGCAGGATGACAGATGTCTCTTCAACGATGATGAGAAACAAGATTGCCGGCTACGTGACAACATTCAGGAAGCATCCGAAGCTCTGAATGCGCAGCATCTCAGTCTATTGTTTTGGGGAGAAGGAAATAGACCGGCGCAAAGGCGATTGAAATCAGAATCATCGCCTCCCATGCCGCATGGAAGCCGTAACTGAAGGCAATCGCGCCGAATGCGAACGGGACCCAGAAACCGCCGATTACCTGTATTCCGTTGACCAGGCTGACAGCAAGCGGTATATTCTTCAGCCCGATTGATTTCATGTGTGCCGGCATAGCATACGTTATTGAGACTCCGGCCGTGAACAGAACTCCGAGCAGTATGCTGCCGGTTGCTGCCGCGTACACATTATCTACAAGGAAGAGCGCACCGGAAACAGTGAAAAGACCAACACCGAGTATGAGCAATGTACGTGCATTCTTTATATTTCTGTGAAGAGGACCGCTGATGGCGCCGCCTAACAGGCCGACCAAGAGTATGAGTGACGAGAGAACGCTTGCGGTTACAGTGCTCACCCTGAGATATGTGACGGAGTAGATGTAGAGGTAGGAGCTTGCGGCGGTGAAGGCGCCCCAGACACCTATGAATCCAACAGAAATAATCCATATATTCCTGTTGTGCAGGACGGCTGCGATTTCATTCAGTGTCACACCGGTTGCGGCATTCTCGGCAGCTCTGTCCATCCTCACAGTAAACATGCTTACTGCATATGTTGCGAGACACAGAACTCCGCCTGCAATGAGGCCGGCACGCCACCCCGTGTATCTGATTAGCAGCGGCCAGAACAATATTGCAAAGCCTGCACCAATCTGGAATGCAGCGTTGTAAAAACCGATGATGCCTGTTCTCTCTCCAACCGTGAAGAAGGAGGACAGTATGCCTACGGCGGGCGCGAAGAACATAGCCGCCCCTATGCCGGCAGCAAACCTGAAAATCAGCAGCACGGTAAAATCTGGTGCGAACGGTGTCGCCATACTGAAGACTGACAGAAGCAGAAGGCCGTTCATCGCCACCGGCTTTGCGCCATAACGCGACGAGAGAATTCCTGAAGGTATCTGGAATACGCCGACAGCGAGGAGGAAGGAGGATGTGATGAGTCCGGAATAGGAATTTTTCTCTCCATAGGCGGCGACAATAAGAAGGAGAGCCGGTGCCGTAGTGTACCAGTTCAGTGCATAAGTGAATCGCGAGGCGAGGATGGACGCAAGCACTGTCCGATTGCCCTCTCTCCTGTCTGCCATTGTATCTATCAATGGAATTCTGTTGTGCTTAGCAGGACGCACATAAGTATTTTTGCCAGCATTGATCGCGATGCGCAGGGAATTCCAATGGATAATAATAAGAACACCGAGGCATTGATTTCAATGCTGCGCGTGCCCGAGTGGGGTAGCTAGGATATCCTTGAAGATTGCGGATCTTCGGA
>DAHXLZ010000056.1 GCA_027365715.1 Methanomassiliicoccales archaeon
GCCACTCCGATATTCACACCGATATTGCCTGCCTCCACCCTCGAGACAAACTCATCGGCATACCTGCCCGAAGAGGTAAAAATTGTGGAGGCGTTTCCAAATTCACTGCGGTTAATCAGCTCAATGGCACCGTCAAAATTTTCAGCCTCCACCACGCTTGCCACGGGGCCGAAAATTTCCTCCCTTATGATGCTCATATCATGGCGTGCGTCATCGAACACTGAAGGTCCCAGAAAATACCCTTCGCGATAAGCCGCCGGCTTATTGGCTCTGCCGTCCAAAACCAGCCTTGCGCCCTGCTCTTCTCCCTTCTCTATGTAAGAAATCACTCTTTTCCTGTGCTCATCTCTGATGAGCGGGCCCATCTCGGTCTCCGGATCCAGTCCGTATCCCAGCTTCAGTCTGCGTGCTGCCGCAGTAAAAGCGCTGACTACTTTCTCATGATTTTCCGGCAATGTAACCAGGACCGAACCGGCCAGGCATCTCTCGCCGGCGTTACCAAAGAAAGAGGAGATAAGTCCCGGTATCACCCTTTTCAGGTCGGCGTCAGGCATGACAAGCTCGTAATTCTTTGCCGACGCTCCTGCCTGTGCCCTTTTATGGTTGGCTGTGGCCCTTTTGTAAATGTATTCGCCTGCTGAGGTAGATCCTACAAAACTCACGCCGGCGATTTCCCTGTTGTCTAAAATTGCATTGACAACGGGTGCCGAGCCGTTTATAACCGAAACAACCCCCGGAGGGAATCCCGCCCTCTCTATCAGCTCGATCGCCTTCTGCATTGTCAGGGGCACCTTTTCAGAAGGTTTGACCACGATGGTATTTCCGAGACCTATGGCATAAGGGATAAACCAGAAGGGAACCATGATTGGGAAGTTGAACGGAGCAATAACGGCAAAAACACCCATTGGAACGCGTATCAGTTCCTCGTCTATTCCACTTGATATGTTCTTGTTGTTTGTGCCCATGATGTGGTATGTGGCTGCGCAGGCGGCCTGAATATTTTCAATCGACCGCATTACTTCGCCCTTTGCCTCTTCAAGGGTCTTGCCATGCTCCATAGTTACAAGCTTTGCGAGTTCGTCCGCGTTTTCCTGCATCAGGTTTTCCAGCCGGAAGAGGAGTTTGATCCTGCTGGTAATCGGAACAATGGACCACTTGAGAAACGCATCATGTGCGTAGCTTATTGCCCGATCTACTGAAGCCTTTTCAGTGTCATAGACAGTTGCTATTGTTTTCCCGAAAGCCGGATTGAACACTTTGTACTCAGTTGTTTCCTCAGCATTTTCGAATCCGCCGTTCACGTAGTTCCTTACGATTCCGAATTCACCGCTCTTGCCCGCATTTGCTTTTTTCTCCGGAGTTAACAAACTTTCACCTTCTTATGAATCCATCCAATCGGAGAAAAGGGGACAGCATCCATGCGGCAGGTCTGTGCCGTGCTGCTGCCTGTCTTCTCCTTTTGCATATGTCCATTTGCATATGTCCAAAAATAAATGTACAGCCGACCTTGACAGTTGCTTCATCTAAGCTGAGCTCCCAAAGGATTTCATGGCCACGCCCCAGGCACACATCCCTGCGCGGAAGGACACGAACATGAGGCCCGTTCGGTTTTGTTGCGTGTTTGTTGCTATTTTATCCCGCTGTATTGTTTAAACATTATTTAAAGTTTATTTAAAATGATACATCGCAGGATAAAATGTAAACGATTCCGGCAATTTGTGTATTTCGTCCACTTATGTTTGCCATGAAGCAATTTTTAAAAGTCTGTGAACTGTGCGCATCCTCAGCCGAATCTCGCGAATCCGGGAAGCAGCCTTTTCTGTCTCACAAAGTTCTTCATGATTGTCCCAGCGACGGACCACATCAGTCATCAGCCATCTGAAAGACAGGAGACATATGACGGAAGAATTCCAAAATGGGAATCTATCGACCGGTCCTGAGAGCAGCGCATAACAAACAGAGGCATGAAAGCGCCATCTCTCCGTACTAAGGGCAGCAATATACGCCGGTGTTTTTATTAGCCCGCGAGAATTAAATTATACTGGTTTATGAATCGCGTCAACAACGTCCGCCGAAATGCCTTGGCTTGTTCACAGTGCACTGCGCCAAAAAACTTCGCTGAAAAGTGAAAAAGTCAGCCCGTCTCCAGGAAAAGGCAACATTGGCGAAGTGCTATCCCCAGCAACTTCACTGCTTTTCCTATTGACATCGCTCTCTCCACTTTTTTCCAGCCCGCCGCAGGCGGTGCCCGTTTCATCGATTGAAACTGCGAATTCAGTTGTAAACTGGAATGAAGAAAGCTCATCAACATGCCATCAGGATGCGTAACATTATCGCGACGTATGCAAGAAGTGGTGATTCGCCTGTTACAATTGGTTATTTATGTGGGAATTATATTGGGAGTTCGGTGAGGGTGTACGGCTCCAGCTGCGCTTATGGCTAAAAGAGCAGCTGTTGTCTTGATCGTTCTTCCACTAATTCTTTCCAGTTTCAATATGCTCACCAGTTCTGCAACTATTGGTAGTAAACCCGATAGCTTCGTTGCTAACTCAGCCGCGTTGCCGTCTATTCAATCCAATGAAGCTTATTTGAATTCAAGCGTGACATATTATTCAAACATCGGCACAAGTGCCTCTGGCACTGTCACAATGTATGCAATTGGAGCCTATGTCCCTCAATCATGGTTTTTCCTAGGTGGTTCAGTGGGAACTGCTAAGGCTATCAATTCTTCTGATGAAATAAACCTGGGTGACTATCAATACAATACAGGATCTGAAATAGGAGATGGCGGCGGATATGGAACTTACTCAAACGGTCTGAATTTAAACCTTTTCTTTGTGGCTGGCATAGACAACCACAATTCATTCGATCTCGGAACTGTTTACGCATCATTGATATTCATAAACATCTCCAGCGGATTGGCAGTGCAAACACTAAACTGGTCATATATCTTCAACGACCAATGGACCGGTTATGGTGGTGTGGAAGTTTCTCCTTACTGGTTTGGCAACATTGGGGGGTATTTTGACATTTACCTCTACGTAGGAGCCACACCTTACACCAATTACACTTCTACTGATAATTATGCAATCCAATCCCCTGGAAATCTCGAGAGCGGGCCCGATCCTGACTTTCCAGGTACTTTGCTTAATCAATATGGAATTCAATACCCGGCAGCCGGCAGTGCATACTCAATAGATGGGTGGGTCTATAACGGATTGGGAATCAGTGATATGCAATACAACGCAACCTCCGCATCATTCTCAACTTCATTTTCCTCGGGAGTCCAGGCCACTCAGCTTGCGTTCAGCAGCCCTTTTGCCGTTCAATTGGTGGGCAGTGATCCGTACGGAGCTGAAACAACTGCTCAGGCCACCTCAGGTTCAATCAACTATTCCGGCAGCGGCTATTTGCCAAATGGAGGTTGGCTGCAAGATGTCTTGGGTAATCCAAATGTGCCACAGTTCAACATTAGATGGTATACTGCGAACGTAACTGTCAAGAATAGCGGTATTGAAAATACAACCGCTGTCGGGACACTTACCGAGAATCAGAACTGGTTCAACGCAACCGGACAAAATAGCTACCTGTTTATACTCAATTCCCCCGCGGACGCGCTTAACGGGATTACTTTGTACGGGCTCCATTGGAATACAACCTGGAAATATACAGTTCAGCACCTCCTAAACAGCGGATTTGGCGCGAATTTCGATGCCTTCTATGTAAACGGTGCTCAAATTACTTCCCCAGGCAGATATGTCAACGCTACAAATTCAACACAAGATGGAAATCAGTCCAATACAGTCGCCATCTCATACAGTACTGCGAACCTTGTCAATTACTATTCAGTCCTGCTTTCGACCCAAACTTCTAGCTCTTCCGTATATATTACAGAGCAAGTTACGCTAAAGATAAACACTTCAGAGCAAATTCCCAACGAACCAGATTATGTTTTCATACAGTGGGGGGATGGGCAGAGTTACACTTCAAACTCAAGTCTATTGCATAATTTCACCCTCAACCATGTGTACGTCATGGCAGGAAATTTCACACCGCTCCTGTTTATTACAAACGAACCAAATGCTAAAGAAGGCTCATTGACTTCTGGTCCCTTCTCGGGGCCTACGATAGAAGTTAAGGAAATTGATATTTCCGCAAAAACTTCCCTACAGGATGCAAATCCACTTCAACCGATCGCTTTTTCGGTCGCAACAACCAATATTACTTTTGCCAGCAATGATATTTTGCACTTGAATTTTGGTGACGGGCAAACCTATAATACTACACTTCCTGCTGATTTTTCCGTTTATCATTCGTTCACAAAAATCGGGACATATTCCCCCACCATTCAATTGAGCGATGGTTCAGTTACTCTCGGTGTATATGACCTGCATTATATCAATATAACACAAATTGCCATACAATCTACCCCAGCAAACGGGTCCTTGGTAAGCCGTACAATTAATCTATCGCTGGCTTTCGAGTCATTCAGCCAAATCGTTTCAGTAAAGCTCTTCATAGAGAACAATCTAGTCGACTCTCTCGATCCTGCCGCATTCAACGATACTATATACTTCAACTATGATTCGACTGGCACTGGAAATTTATCTGTCGTGTGGGTTCTTGAGAACGTCTACGGATACAGTGTCACATCCGATTCTTATTATGATATCGCGCTATTGCCTCCCACGGTTCTGGATATACTCACATATCCCAGTCCTGCCATTGTGAACCAGACTGTTAACTTTCTCGGTAGTATAAACTGGAACGGCAATGTTGGCAACCTGACGTGGATGGTCGATAGCGTCCAGATAAATGGATCATACTTCAGATTCAGCTATACGGGGAATTACTCGATCACTGTCACTGCAGCCAATCAGTATGGCAGTTCGCAGAAGACGGTCAATATTATCGTACAGCCTGACAGAGCCCCGTTTGTGCAAGCGTTGTACCCGGTGAGATTCACACAATCACTCTTCACTTCTAATTCCGAATGGTTTGTTAATTTCACTAACGGCTTGTCATACAGCAGTACGTCATCCATTATTTCTCTAAATCTCACCAACGGAACATATTCATATGTCGTAGGCACGACCAACACGATTTATTCAGCAAAAGGTGGCTCATTCACAATCAATGGAGCTCCGATATCGATTGGAGTCTCTTTTAGCCTTATCAGTTACTTGATAACGTTCACAGAGACAGGCCTTCCATTGGGAACAAACTGGACTGTAATTCTCAATGGAATCAACCAGACTTATTACACACCCGCCCTAGACTTCATGATGCCAAACGGCACCTACCAATATACAATCGGCGCAGAACCAGGCTACAATTCCTCGATTATTTCAGGCATTATAGTGATTCATGGCTCGGGATATTCTAGGACGGTAACTTTCACACAGAAACCAAGAGTGAATAAATCACCTTCAAAGGAACCTTTACTATCTCAATTGAACAATAATCAACTCTATGTGATCATTGGTGCGGCTGCTGTGGGATCGGCCATAGCCGCTGTCGTCATAATTTCGTTCATGAGGAGAAGGAAGGCCGACCCGTGAATTAATAAATTTTGCTCACAGTATGAATATCGGATGAATACTTCCAACTGAAGGTAATAATTGCGTATTAAGCAAATTTTCATTTGAAATGTGGTGTATAACCTGTCCCGGGGATGGTATGCATCCCGTACTCGGAATTGATATTTCCAGTGGTCAGAAGAACGAGCTTCAGGGGTTAATGAATCGTTGCAGGAGGACCGAATACAGGAGAACCATCGCTGTATGGATGAGAGGAGACGGGGAAAGTGTGGAGTGTGTTGCTGTGAAGCTGCACGTCACGGAGAAGACCGTCTCCGTATATGGACAACAGACTATCTCAGGAATGGCATTGATGACATACTCTCGAAGAACAAGGGAAAGGTCGTTAGCATGAATGGTATATGGGCAAGGAACAGGTTGTCCGAGCTGGCCGAGAAGGGTCGGGAAGATGTTGGCATAATGCTTGGCAGATGGACGGTCGATCCACTTCGCCTCTCGCTGACAGGAGAGGGGGGATCAGAGTCTCCTGTTCCACTGTGAGCAGAATACTTCATATGTCGAGATATGTCTGGAAGATGCCAAAACTGAGGTCGCTAGGCTCCATAAGGAAGGACTACAGGAGGAGGAAGATAGTCGAGAACTACAAGAGGATAGCACCTGCACTCAGGGCAAGGGGCATAGCGGTTTACCATGAGGATGAGAAATGGATGGAGCTTCTGCCGAAGCTCCAGTGTGTCTGGGCGAAGAAGGGAAGCGTCGTCACAGTCCTTACTCCAGGCTATACCGAGAGATGGTATTACTTCATAAGCATGGATTATGCCAGAGGAACCATCCTCTGGAACTCCTATGCAAGGAGGATGAACAGGGAATTCAGGATACACCCGAGCAATCTCGTCGCCCATATGAGAGGGGAGGATACCATGAAGGCCATACTGTTCATGGACATGGCATCATACCACGACACACCGGAGGTCATTCGCTTCCTTGAAAGACATCCGGAGATAGTTGTCAGGCAGCTGCCCGGGAAGGATCCGAATGCCAATACTGTTGAACTGTCTGGCGACAGGAGAATGGCTTCGGCCGTTCAGTGCAACATATGTTACTACAGTAGGGAGGAACTCAGGGAGGCGGGAAGTCAATTCCTGTCTCACTTCAACGCACAGTATGCTGTTGCATAACTACTTTCTTTTCCTCTTCACTCCGCCGTCCTTCTTGACCCAACCGTACTGCTCTTCCACTTCATCCTCCTCTTCAGCCTCAATCGGTATTGTAATCGGGGGTGTCGTCATCCTGATGAATACATCAAAAATTGCGATCCTCTGCTCGATCGAGACTGTGTGAAAACTAGATACTACCTGCAGCGCAACAATTAAATCATAATATGTATTATATCTGTATTATGTCAAGACATGTTGAATTTGTGGCCAGGAGTACGCTCCGTGTTGAA
>DAHXLZ010000058.1 GCA_027365715.1 Methanomassiliicoccales archaeon
CCCCAGCTCTTCTTCGGTATGACCTTCATCAGGTTCCTGATGAAATGGACCTTGCACATCTGCCAGGATGCTCCGAGGAAGCATATCTCCTCCACAGCACTCCTTGGGAAGTTTTGAGGTTGGTTTATGTGTTGCCGGGGCCGCAGTATTGATTGAGATCAATGGATTATTGACGGCCATGGCTTAAGGCAGCCGCAGTTCCAGTGCTTACACTCCTCAGTGAAGTGGAAACGGTCTTCGTCGTTTTTCCCCGACACTTGAAAATGCAAAACCGGTTCATGTTTAAACTCCAGACTCACGACAGCGCCGGAAAGATTGAATTCGGTGAATCGATTTCGTGTCAGTGTTCCGACAAAGTGACCACAATTGATGCAATGATCGATTTCAATCTTCTTTCCGCCAAAGAAGTTCAGCACAGTGCCGGACAATTCTTCTGCCGTTTGCTTGATGCTCTCAACTTCGTTTATGCTCATATCTATACACTATGCAGATAATAGCGAATAAGATATAAGAACTTAACATCAGGATGACCGAAGGGCATGGCAAAGACTATTTGTGAAATTGAGAATAGGGACTCACTATGAACTCTCTCGATATGAAGTATGCATTTTCCGTCTTGAACTGCCTTCTGGATTCCGGTCAACTGATGAAGTCGGACTTGTTCAAGGTGGTAAGAAACAACAATACGTTGGATAAGCTGATCGATGCGTTGCAGTCGGACGGTCTTATATCCGTAGAAGAGAAGATAATCGGGAGGAGAACATACTCGATATCGCTTACCAGGAGAGGCAAGGCGGTGGCTGGCTATTTGCGGCTTGCAAAAACCATGACCACTGGTGATTCTGCCGATAAGCAGAGAAGATGAGTGTTCAGGGTGTTTTATGCGTTTTTAGGGTTTCTAACATCAACGTCAGCAGACGAGCTTGAGAAGTTTCTATGGTAGCGACTCTATATCTCAATCGATAACGAACCCGGTTTGGGTTTTCTGCAAAACATACAGGCTGCTCAGGCAGAACCATACAAATACTGGAATTAAATTCATATTGTGTGATAATCATGGCTAAGAGCTCTATTTCCGAAAAATTGGTGGGGAAAAAGATCACAGTCAGGCATTGACATGTTGGCTGCAGAAGAGAGATGACGGCAACAGGAACGCTCCTGGGAATAGATGAAAAATTATCGTGCGTCCAGCTTGGTGAAGACATGATGGCAAAAGAGGTGTGTGTTCCGATGGAGACGGTTATTGATGTGACAGTCCATCGCGATGAATGACTCTTCGTTCTCCACTCAGTGTTGCGGCCTAAATTGTAAACCCCTCAGGACGTCCAGAGACGTGACGGAGGAACTGGAATTCGCACTACCTGTTCCCTAAAAACCGCATAGTCAGGGTTTAATAGCTCTCCGAATATTTTCGGTTGGTGGTCTGGCGGGAGCTGACCGCAAGAAGGAGAATGTCTAATAATGACGAGGATCGCTTCCAGAAAGGCTGCCGCCCTTGCAGTCGCCGTTATAGCCGTTTCTGCAGGTATCCTGGCGGTCGTTGCGCTTGGAAGCTCGAGCCGTCAGGCATATAAGTACGGGCCTTCTCCTTCGGAACCGTTTCCGGCACTCTGGCAGATGAACACTTCCGGCGCACCCTATCTTCAGAGCTTCCTTTCAGATAACACGCTATTCACAATCATCGATGAATACAATAGCACGCATTCCCTCTTCTCCGGTGCAGATATGGTAAACTGGAATGTAGTGGCTCTGTCAGAGTACAGCGGTGCTGCCAGGTGGAACAGATCTGTAGTGATAAGCGGGGAAGAAAACATAAATCCGCAGCTGTCCTGGATTCCGGGCAGCATACTGCTTTCCGGTTACGGATCGTCCGTTACGGTTAACGGCGTGCAAGAAGTGAATGGTTCATCTATTTTTGTGATGGAATTCAACGCATCAACCGGAAGCATTGATGGAATAGCTGTCAGGCATACATCGCCAGAGTTCGGCATCGCGGGTTACCTCCTGTTTGCCGGGAACGCGGTCATTTACTCGTTTGTTGGATATGGGGGCGGTTATCTTGCTGTCGGATCCCTTCCGTTCTCCAGTGGAGCCGTGCTGAGCTGGTCCAGAAATCTGACCGTAACACCAGCTTCATACAATACCAGCAGCCTGGCATTTGCTGACAGCGAATACACTGTCATAGCTGCCTGGAATATTATTGTGCTGAACACAGACACAGGATCATCTGTCTCCTCCGTACCATATTCAGCGGTTGGCGCCGAACAATACAATCTAGTCAACGGCAAACTTATCGACGGAACGCTCTATTTCATTTCTGAAATCAGCAGTTCCCGCGGCCGCACTGATCTCAATCTCGAAGGGCTGAGCCTCGCAACTGCCCGGGTTGTTCTGAATGTCACCGTTGGCCATGTTGAGATCCCCACATTTCCCGTTTCTGTCCGTGCAATCGGCAACCGGCTTATTGCTCCGGTCTCTCCCGGGATTCCATACTCCGTGCTGAGCTTATCCGGCTCGCTCCTCTGGAACAGCACGCAGGTATTGCAGCGCTTCAACGGTGTGAAGGCGAATCTCGGTATTCCGCTGTTGCAGCTTGCTGACGGAGAGTGGCTGCTCGGGCAGTCAATCCAGACGGCGTCAGGGAACAGAGGCATCTCCGGGACAACGGCCATCTTTCAGGCTGTCAACGCTTCAGACGGTCATCTCGAATGGACCAGTTCATTTACCTATTACTATCCAGAGGCTCATCTCCAGTTTTACCCACCAAACGGATTTGGGCCGCCGGAGGTATTACCGACAGCTTCAGACGGCCCGTATTTCGCATATGACTGGGGAAACAATATCGGCGTTACAGCTGGCTGACCATGCGCCTGTAATGCGCATAGTTTGCTGTTATTTGAAAGGGAATAGCATTCTATATCGCATCCATGTGTCCCCGGTTAAGCCTGCCATCCCTTTCCCATTCTCTTCCTTCTCACATGAGTGTCTGGCAACTCAAATGATGTGATGTCCATTACAGGTTCCGGTGTGAGTTCGATGTCGTGTGATTGGAGCACGATCTGCATGAAGATAATCGAGAGGCGGTTGAATACCTTGGCCCACCTGAACGATGCGAATCTCAAACCCCATCCGAGATTGAGGTTCCTCCACAGATTGAAGAGACGTCTGCTCACAAACAGTGTGAGCAGCGCACACCATATAATCGCCTCCACGATGTCCGGGAAATGTTAAGGCAATGACAGAATCAGGCACAATGCCACTGTCGCATCTTATGTGCTGGATTGCTGAGCAGGATGAAACTGTGAAATGACGCTGCAATTTGCTGCAGCTCACCAGGTCTTGATTTTATTCACAACTCTGTCCGTCATATCGGCAAAGCCGAGCATGGATCCCAGTATGTAGAAAATTATCCACATTACCCACAGGATTGGATTAGTAAGGACGTCGATTATGACGATAAGCTGCGTGTACCATTTCCTTGCTGCAACCGCAATACTTCAATTATGGGCATGGTTTCTGATACCGTCTCTATTTATCCTGCCGGAAATGTACAGCATAGCAAAATGTATTGAAATGAGGCAGAAGAGAATATGGGTTTGGGTTCTTGCAATTATTGGGGGAATTCCCTGGGGATATCTAGTCATGGGAGTGTATCTTCCAGCCCATATAGGGTACAGTGCGCTGGGTAAAACAGAACCGGAATACTTTGCAGCAAGGAAATGGTACACGCAGCTTATCGTCATAATCGACGTCCTTACTAATCCAATCCTGTGGGTAATGTGGATAATTTTCTACATACTGGGATCCATGCTCGGCTTTGCCGATATGACGGACAGAGTTGT
>DAHXLZ010000168.1 GCA_027365715.1 Methanomassiliicoccales archaeon
GCCTGTTGACACCCGAATGAAATCGCTTTTGCCAAGATTGCAATAGATGTTTCAACCAAAATACTTAAATTGATGAGTAAAATTACTTAATATATTGAGTAAAATGTCAGATATCGAAACTGCTTACCCGTTCCGACGCCCAATCCTGAACGTCCTGCTCAATCGCTTGAGAGAACCGAGTCGGTTCATACAAGTCCTGACAGGACCGCGTCAGGCTGGAAAGACAACTATGGCGACTCAGGCGATGAAGTATTCGGGATTACCGGCCCATTATGCCACAGCCGATGTGCCCGGCCTCAGGGATCGTTACTGGATTGAAGAGCAGTGGGATGTCGCCAGGAGACTAGCCGGTGAACAAGGTGGCAGGAGAGGGTTGCTGATATTGGACGAGGTGCAGAAGATACCGGACTGGTCGGAAGTGGTGAAGAAGCTGTGGGATGAGGAGGTGTCAAAGGGAGGGGGACTGCATGTATGTATCCTGGGTTCTGCTCAACTTCTCACTCAACACGGACTCTCAGAGAGCTTGGCCGGCAGATTCGAAACCATTCATGTTCCTCACTGGTCCTTTACCGAAATGTCACAGGCATTCGGATGGAATCTGGATCAGTACATATTTTACGGCGGATATCCCGGTGCTGCACATCTCGTGAATGATGAGCGAAGGTGGGCGCAATACGTTTTGAATTCTCTGATCGAGACAACAATATCGCGTGATGTGCTTCTGTTGACTCGCGTCGATCAACCCGCACTGCTTCGGCAGCTGTTCCTTCTTGGCTGTGAATACTCAGGACAGATACTCTCCTATCAGAAGATGATCGGCCAGCTCCAGGACGCGGGAAACACAACGACACTGGCACACTATCTTGAACTTCTTGCTGGGGCCGGAATGATTGCGGGTCTTCAGAAGTTCTCCGGCGCAAAGGTGAGGCAAAGGGGATCCATGCCGAAGCTGTTGGTGCTCAACACCGCGCTTATGACTGCCACTTCGGGATTTACACTTCAGGAAGCTAAAAGGAAACGTGAATTCTGGGGAAGAATCGTGGAGACAGCAGTTGGAGCGCACCTGTGGAACTCGTCCCTTGGAACAGGCATTCGGCTTTCCTACTAGCGCCATAGAAATCAGGAGGCAGATTTTGTTCTCTGGGACAAAAGAAATATTCTCGGTATTGAGGTAAAGGGCGGGGGCAGGGTCTATTCCCGAGCCGGACTGGACGCATTCTGTCAGGCGCATCCGGGAAGCGGAAGGCTTGTGATTGGCGCCGATGGTCTTCCCCTGGCAAGTGCGTTCCGCCTGACGTCTGAAAATCTGCTACATACGAAATGAATGACATTACAACTGTCATGATTGACTCCGCGACAGTCAATCATCGTTGGAAGGGTAGTGGAAACAAGTCTTGGAGATTATGGGGGCATCAAAGTGACAGTTGACAGAAAAGGACCTGAAAAGGTGTTGAGAAGCATTGAGACGCAGCTTAATGCCGATATGAATTTACCGGAAGAATGCCACACTGCCTGAAGATAACTGTGAGATTCTCAGAGTGAACGTTTGAATCTGCACGCATGAGGATGAGACAGCGTGGACTTTCGGCTTTTACTTCCTTTGATTATGGGAGTTTTCCCATGACCAAACAGGTATTCATGCAGGTCCCTTGCCTGCCTCCTGGCAAGTATTGCTCTCACATTCTCTGAGAGTACACAGGATCTGCAGGAAGAATTGCAGTATATGTTCAATGGATCAGGTGTTCATCTGAACAATGCTGTCCTGGCAAGATCGATCACTTCGTCGCCTCTTCCGCTCAGAACGGCCTTTGCCATGTATAGCGTGAATCCCCTGATCTCCTCATAATGTATGCCCGGCGGTATGATGAGTTCGTTCCTGTTGACAGCAACGTCCACGAGGGCAGGACCATCATGTTTCAGCGCCTGGGAAATCGCCGGCTCAACCTCCTCGGGCTTTTCGGCCTTAAATCCGGGTATACCCGCTGCCTCTGCCACCTTCGCAAAATCAGGATTGACAAGATCTGTCCCGTACGGAATAATACCTGCGCCTTTCATCTCCAGCTCCACAAAGTCAAGCGCGCTGTTGTTGAACACGACGACCTTCACAGGCAGTTTGTGCTGGCGGAGCGTCATCAGCTCGCCCATGAGCATTGAAAGACCGCCGTCGCCTGAGAGCGAAATCACCTGTCGTCCCGGAAAAGCCGCC
>DAHXLZ010000169.1 GCA_027365715.1 Methanomassiliicoccales archaeon
GGAATACAATTCAACCGGGCAATGCATTTTTGTTTTGCAGCGAAGCAATTGCCAGGACAGATATGGAGAGCGCTCCGATGATAACCACGGGTGCGAGTATTATCCAGTTGCCCGGAATGATGGTCAGCGCAAGGACTGAAACAAGTGTTGCACATGAAAGCGCCGGCAACACAAAATGCCGTAACAAACCAATGTTCTTCAGAGTCATGTCGCGCATGAGCGCGGCATTGGCCACCAGGTGTATCAGCACGAAACCTGCTGTAACAGTCGTTATCAGAAGCAGGAAGGCGTTGTATGGTCCCAGGAGAAAGGTTGAAAGCGCGGCTGTTGCAAATGATAGAAGCCCCGCTATCAGCACTGCCGCATAGGGAACCCTCCTTGATTTTCCAAGTCTGCCAAGTTGAGGATGCATCATGAGGCCGTTTCTGGCCATGAAGAAAACGCCTCTTGCAAGTCCTGTCATGTAACTCACAGCCAGTGATATGGCGCTGATAACAACAAAGATTGAAACAAACGTCCCGAACAAAGGCCCTGCGCCGACTGCGATGGAAGGCAGGTAAGAGCCTGATACCGAATAGGTGCCACTGCCCAGTTTTATCGTGAAGACGTATGCAGCAAACACAAGAAGCACGCCGACTGCAGTCACTGAAGCGATAATTGAGTTGCTGATGTTCTTCAGCGGGCTGGTCACCTCTTCACCAAGCATTACCGGCGACCCGGACCCTGCAAACAGCAGAAGTGCAAACAGGGCACCTCCACCTATGGCCCCGGCCGAACCTCCCGCGGGCCAGAATGGTTTCGAACTGATCGCGTATCCCGTTTGATGCCACACTGCAATCGACAGAGAAACCAGCAGCGCCATTTCGGTGATTCCTGCAACTATCACGAATCGCATTGTTGGTTTTATGCCAAGCATCACCAGGACCGTTACCGTCAAAATCACCAGTGCCATAATTCCGATACTGCCAGCCATGGTTATGTGAAATCCGGGCAAAAACTGCCCTAAGAGCGGAGGAATGTAAAGCATGCCCAGGAAGATGGCTATGTTGGGAAGGACCGCGAATGTATATACGCAATAAAGCCAGCCAATCGTTTTCCCTGCACGCCTCCCGAATACAGTTGATATAAAGTGTATGTAGCCGCCTGAACTGCTGTATTTCCTCGAGAACAGGTACGTCGTATTTATCAGCAAGATTGAAAAGAGAAAGCCAAGCAGGACTGATAATGGAGCATATTCACCCGCTATGGCAAAAACCGGAATGAGGACGGCACCAACATCCAGAAGCAGACCCATCCCTGAGAGGCTCTGGAACAGAGAACCAGTAAAACCTACCGCTCCCTGTTTCAGTTCATACGAAGTGATCGAGATGCCTGTTGATGTCATGCGCCAATTGTTCCGATATTGCTTCTGTTAATAAATTCATCCCTGATTCAACTCACCGATGGATCCACCTGCAGCTGTGTGGTTCCACCAGGCGGACTTTGAAAAACTCCGAAGGCATCGTGCCAATGCAATCGGGCCGATAGGGAAAATATGATTCCGGGCCCTCCGTTCTCTGAATATGTTTAAATATCGGTCCTGTTTAGTTGGATAATACATCCAACTGCAACGGCGCAGTTCTGTAGATTGGCTACCTGCATCGTTCCGCACAAAGGCGGTTTCACTCTGCCAATATGTGGAGTACCGGGTCAGCGTATTGCAGCACTCCCTGCTCACCGTGCCGTTGGACCAGCGCAAAATCGATATCGGTGAAACTATGGATAAGCGAATGAAGATAATCTCCGTCGTGGTAATAGTGGCCTTGCTGATTGCCGGGGTATTTACCGTGAATTATATTGGTGTTAAGACGCATACTGTGACCGGTCCGATAACAATTACCGACGGTCAGAACAGGACCTATACGTTTCAGAAACCACTCACAAGGATAGTATCTCTTGACCCTGCTGCAACGGCCACGTTCTATGCTCTTGGCGCCTATAAGAGTCTTGTTGGAAAGGATTACTATTCACAGTATCCGCCGAATTCGACGCTGCCGGTTGTGGGAGATTATCCAACAATGAATATTGAGCAGATACTCAATCTCAGCCCGCAGGCCGTCATTGCATTCTCCGATTACCCGCAGTCTGAAATCAGTCAGCTGCTTTCCTCCAGCATAGCGTACATTTATCTTGACCCGAACAGCATCGCTCAAATTGAAACTCAGAACACAATAATCGGGGAAATTACTGGAACCGCCTCAAACGCATCCATAATCAACGCCTGGATGAATGATTCAATCAGTGCCTCATTAACTGCAACATCGGGCATCAATGGCAGCGCCGAACTTTCGGTCTTCTATTATCTTAGCAATTATGGCGGTTACTGGACGGCAGGCAGCGGAACGTTCATCAACAATCTTTTCCAGATTGCGCACCTCAGAAACATCGCAAATGAGAGTGGCTATTATACAATGCCGGCGGAAGTGATTGCAAACGACAGTCCGCAGTCTATTCTTCTCGACCAGTACGTTCCAATTTCTGCGGTGAACCAGACACCGCTCAACCAGACACCGGCTGTGCTCAACGGCAGGGTCTATACGATATTCAGCGACAATTTCTTCAATGAACCGGCATTCAGGGTCATATATGCAATACAGTGGCTCATCAATACAATGTACCCGGGGAATCCCCTTGTACTTCCAAAATTTCCGTTTCATCTGGCCTATTCGCCCGCTCCGTCCGGTTGAACGGCCATGACATCTGAAGTCAATGATGCGGGCAAGCTGAAATTTCAGTCGCTCAGACCATTGATTCTGATGCTCTCGATCGCGGCCCTGATCGCAATCACTTCTGCCTCGTTTTTTGTCGGGCCGGTATCGATTCCGATTGTCACAGTGATGGAGATACTTTTCAGACAATTGCCTGTAGTTGGCAGTCTGCACTATTTCGCAATCCGCCCCGTTGATTTTGAAATTGTCTTTTATATCAGAGAACCGGAGATCCTTGGCGGTGTTATTGTGGGCGCCTGTCTTGGTATAGGAGGGGCAGTTGTCCAGAGTATATTCAAGAACCCTATAACCGAACCTTATGTGATCGGCCTTTCAAGCGGAGCGGCGCTCGGTGCAGTCGGTGCCATCATATTCGGTATCACAATATTCGGTCCGTATTCCGTTCAGCTGCTTGCATTTGGCTTTGCGCTTCTGACCGTTTTTCTCGTTTATGCGCTCTCTCAAAGACGGGGACGCGTACCGGCCACATACCTGCTGCTCATGGGCGTCTCGATTTCGTTTTTCACCTCTTCAATAGTCGCATTGATGATTTACACAAACATAGAACTGCAGAGTTCTGCCTTTTTCTGGCTTCTGGGAAGTCTTCAGGGAATTACGTGGCAGGAACTGCTGCCTGTAATGTTCACCGTACTGCCGGCCATGATCATCATGTCACTCTACTCAAGGGAACTCAACGCGATACAGATGGGTGAAGCTTACGCGCAATCTGTCGGTATCAGGGTTGAGAGGACAAAGAAACTCCTCATAACTCTTGTAGCTCTGAGTGTTTCAGCGGCAGTCTCGATCAGTGGACTAATCGGTTTTGTCGGGCTTGTCATGCCACACATTTCCAGGCTCATTTACGGCGGCTCCAACAGATACGTTCTCCCTTCATCCGCCATACTGGGCGCGATATTTCTCGTTCTTGCTGATGACATTGCCAGAATGGCTATTCCCGGGAAGGTCATACCAATCGGTATAATCACCGGCATGATCGGTGTTCCGTTCTTCATCTACATGCTCGGTAAACTTTCGAGTGGTGCCTATGAAACTTGAAGTCAGCGATGTAAGCTATTCTGTTGGACGGTTTCGCCTCAGCAATCTTTCATTTCACATCAATGAAGGGCAGATAAACGGAATAGGCGGAAAGAACGGTTCAGGCAAATCGACGCTATTCAATCTGCTCTACGGGTACCGCAAGCCGGAATCCGGCAGAATAATGCTCGACGGCAGAGATATCAATACATATACCGAGCAGGAGCTTTCACGTAAAATAGCAATTGTAAGACAGGAGACGCCAGAACCTATTAATTTCTCTACCAGGGATGTGATTTCTGTGTTCGGCTTTTCAAATGGTTACGGAAACAGGGAAATAGAAAATGTGCTGGAATTGTGCAAAATGGCCCATCTGGAACACAGGGATTTCAACAGTTTAAGCGGAGGGGAAAAGAGGCTTGTTATGATCGCAGGTGCCCTTTTCCAGGACTCCGAGATGATCCTGATGGATGAGCCTACAACCTTCCTGGATGTGGATAAGGAAGCGTTTGTTCATTCACTCATCAGAGATCTGAAGTCACGCGGTAAAACCGTGGTTGTCATACTGCACGATGTCAACCTTCTCTACAGGCTGTGCGACAATGTTGTATTCCTCAAGGATGGAAAGGTTGTTGCAGAGGGAACGCCTGAATCTGTATTTCTGCCGCTCACTCTGAAAGAGATATTTGGCGTGGACTTCATTTCATATGACTCGCCAGAGGGAAAGAGATTCGTTACTTCGGCAACTGTTGCCGGCAGTAATGTTCACGCTGCATCGACGGTGAAACGCGCAGCTGAATGAACTGACAACTTTCAATTTCAGCACCATTCCTCATTTTCCCCGTGATATTCTCGAAATTCTGCAGGAAAGCGGATGAAATTCAGCTCAACTGCCGATCGGCCGTGATTTGTGTTTTCATCCGAACCAGTTCCAGAAATTATCGCTCCAGAGGTCCAGATTTTCCGCCACAGTATTTAATGGTGGGGCCTTTAAACCGTTTTTCACAGCATCCTGAAACCTGAGCTTAAGTTCATTTTCAGAACAGTCGGAAAGATCACTCATATAATCTTCGAGTTTCTTACGCAGACCTAATTCCAGCATGTGCTCAGGATGTCTTACGACCAGCCTGAAGTGATGCTCTCCGCCGCCTGAAACCCTGAAGACCTGCCACTGCAGCTTTTCCCCTCTTTCTACCGCAAGCCTGTATGCGGCGAGGTTTCCAAGTGCCTGTGCTACAAACCCTTCATCTTTGAGTCCTGGTGAAAGATGAATTCCGATTTCCACTCCTCTGTCGGTCATTAATGCACTTCCCGTTAATCGTGGTCATGAAATTGTTATTGTCTTATTTACTCTCTGTTTTGATAATTTGTATCTCTGTGTCCCTTTGTAACTATTGTTCTGCCATCCTTTTTTTTGGATACACGAGTCTCACAGCACTGTCAGGGATGGCGCTGTCGGGAAGTAAGAGTCAGGCTTTCACCCGGGCCAGTGTCCTGCCAGATTGGAATCGCGTTTTCAGCGGCTTCACTGCAAGAGTCCGTGCATTTTCAGTTCAGATGCTGAACAACCTTCACACCCAGTGAAGCAAGGAGTTCAAAATATCTGTCGGGATTGAGATGTTCCGGCGGGTGGATTCCTGCCTCCGGTGCCCCATCTTCCATCATCATCAATGCGCCGGCTGCCGCTCCGGTGCCCGTCAGGTAGGAGGTCGCAGTTACACCGTACCTCGTGTAACAGTCTCTGTGATTCATCATGGCATAGAGTCTGTGGCATCTCTTCCTGCCCTTTGTCTTTCCTTCGACTTCAACAAGGATTATCGCGCTGCCTGTTATGTCATCACCGAGCTGTGCAGGTTGCGGAATAAGGCTGAGCGTCAGATCCATCGGTCTGACTTTTGTCCCATTGACCGCAATCTTCCTCTCAGATAGCAGACCAAGTGTGTTCAGCACTTCAAGATATTTCATCGTTTCATCAGTCAGTGCAAGCTTGAAATCGGCATGCTTTATTCCCTTTCGAATGCTCTTAGGAAGACTGTAGACTTCTTCATGTTTCACACTGTAGACCGGAAGTTTGCCCATCCTTCCGGGAAAATCGTATATTTCCCTGTCGCTGAATTTTTCAACCTGCTGCAGTCTGCCGTTCTTGAAAATCACAGGCTCTTCGATAGTCTCCGTCAGAAATGTGACCGGAGAGAAAAGACATACGAAAGGATGACTTTTGCTTACTGCAGTCTCCCCATCCCTGATCTTTACCGAGTCTACGCTATCCATCCTGTTTGCAGCGTACATCGCAAATAGGTTGCTCATGCCAGGATCTTCTCCCAGACCAATTACAGCGGTGTTGCCCTTTTTCTTCCATGTATCATTTGCAGAATACTGGCTTTCCGGGTCCTGCAGCGCAAGGTCGACATACTTGGCATTGGCATTCAGCGCCGCCTTCATGATGGCTGTATTGTATTTCGGAAGTGCCGCATTGATCACCATTCCCTGTCCGCGCAGCGCGTCTGAAACATCCGCGCTGTTACCGGCATCGAGCTTTATGGCCCCGGCTTTCCTCCCCGACTTCTTTGCCACCCTCTCCGCCTGCTCGAGATCAATATCCGCGAGGAGCAGACTGTCTACACTGCCGCTCGAAGCAAGGTGCCTCGCAATTACTGTTCCGGCCCCTCCGGCCCCTATTAACAAAACATTCAAAGTTTCACCACCTGTTCATCAACTTCTTCGTATGGCTTTCAAAACTGCCTGAGATACCCGGTGCATCAAATGATATTTATTGATTCCGGAAACAGTTTCCTGTGTGTTTTCCTGTATTCGGCGTCTTTTTTGTCTGAAGAAATCGAGAAAGTCTGTGAATTCATTCGTGAGCGGACGTCAAAGCAGGCGTACGATTTTCCTGATAATTTTGAATCTTTGCGGTATTAGCGAGACGAGCATTGATCTGTCCTCTTCGCGCAATGCGGATGTGAAATGAATCATCGCAATATAAATCGAAAGCCCTGCGAGGACGTAGAGCGGCAGCAGCAGGAGTCTGTAGTCCGTGAATGACGCAATGATGTATACTGCCAGCGCCATGACACAGGCAGAGAGCCAGAGCCTTGAAAGGGATCGGCGATCGAATTTTACCAGCCCTGCATCCCTCGCGAAGAAATAGATCACAGCGAAACTGACGGCGCCTGTTGATGAGTAGGCTATTGCAGCGCCTACGAGAGACAGAACAGGAATAAGGGTGAAGGAAAGGATGAAATTTGAAAGCAGTGCGAATGAGGTTGAAATTATGAAGACGCGAGTCCTCCTTGTCCCCTGCATCG
>DAHXLZ010000103.1 GCA_027365715.1 Methanomassiliicoccales archaeon
AAAATTGCTGTCTGGTAGATTCTGAAGCATTAGCATGCTGCGGCCCCGTCCTGATTTTCCCCGGCGGAATAAGCCAGCTTTGCCATGAATGCAACCCTTCGTCCAGGCTGTCCGGCAACCTATCTCCCACATCCTCATTCAGCGGGGCACCACAATATTCAATTGTAGCAGCACCCTCCTAAATACTTCAAAGTGATGGCCTTTGACCGAAATTGAGTTAATCGCAATTCGCTTAAAATAGTGCAATTTCCATGAGAACCGCACTGAAACTGGGAAGGCACCGGCGATGAAAAGCTCAGACTCAAAAAGTGAAAGAAAGGCGGCGGGGACGAAATCGAAGGTGAAAGAGGATGCTCAGGACTGGCGCATCAAAACTCTCGCAAAAGTAAGGCAGATGATCAGGGAGGCCGACCCGGGAGTTTCGGAGGAACAGAAGTGGAGGAAACCTAGCAACCCTGACGGCATTCCGGTCTGGTCACATGATGGAATCATCTGCACGGGAGAGACATACAAGGAGCATGTCAAGCTGACGTTCGCCAGGGGTGCATCTCTCAAAGACCCAGCAAAGCTGTTCAACGGCAACCTGGGTGGCAACACTACTCGCGCCATCGACATTCATCAGGGCGAAAGGATAGACGAAACTGCTTTCAGGAATCTGATTCGGGAAGCTGTTGCACACAACATGTCCGAGAGGAAACAATGACGTGCCGAGTCCCCTGCACCTTGAATCTACGCACTTAAGTTTCCTGCCTCCTTCCCATCCACCCGGGACATCTTTCTTCACACCGCTGAAAATTGTGCCAACAATCCTGACAAATGGGTGACTGAAGGAATCGAAACTGGTTTCAAACCGTCAGGACAAATGTCTGCATGCTGTCGAAATAGGGTGTACTCTCCGCCCTGTTGTGGTAGACGATCCTGTAATGCAGCCCTTCGAGCAAATCCAGCACATCCTTTTTGTTCCTTTTTCCGTGCACTTCTATGATTATCTTCGGTTTAAATTCAGTTATTGTGCGCATCGCACCGTTCAGGACTGGAAGCTCGTACCCCTCGGTGTCGATCTTGAAAACGTCAAGTCTTTTCAGGTTGAGGCTGTCGAGGGCAAGGGTCTCGACCTGTGGCATCTCCCCTGAACTATTACCGGCACCAGCCCCGGCCATCGAGATTCCGCCCGGGACTGTCATCTTGGAATTGACGCCGGACAGGCCGCAATTGTACAACTCGAGTTTTACGCTGTTGTGTTCGGCGAGCTCTTTTGCTGCCTTGTACCTTGAGAGCACGGGTTCGAACGCATAAACGCTGCATCCGAATTTCTTCGCACAATGGACTGCATACTCCCCAACTCCTGCTCCCGCGTCCACAACGACGCTTGATGCAGACAGATCATTTGAGTATTCGGAATATTCGGGCATGACATTCATATCAAGTGACTTCAGTTGAGGCAGCCCCCATGATGGGGGGATGTCAATGCCAAAAACCTTCGATGCATACAACCGGTTGATACCAACATAGTATGATCTCCATATGGTCCTCAACGTGACCTCAAAACCGACATGGGTTACGCTCAAAAGGCCCAGCTTTGCCTGAATCAGGTGTCAGTTCAGACCCATGTTAAACCAACCTCGATTGCTCTCAGCGCTCTTAAATCCTTTTTGTGCCAGCTCGCCCGTTGACTGTGGTATCTCCTTCAGAATGTGCCAGATGGCATTGTGGAGCATGCCTGCTATTCGTTTGTCT
>DAHXLZ010000121.1 GCA_027365715.1 Methanomassiliicoccales archaeon
AAGCGTTGAGTTCAGAGTTTCGAGAAATCTGATCCTCGACTCAGTGGGCATTTCATTAATGTGTACCAGTTCATCGAGCTGAAGCATCATAGCCTTCCTGACAACGGGGTGGGAATGGCCAAGATTCAGCACGCAGACGCCTGCAAACCAGTCAATGAAAAGGTTACCGTCGACATCTTCAACAGTGGAACCGCGGGCTTTAGCCACTGCTATTCTGAACTGTCTGGTATAAGTTCTGCTGGCGGTCTCATACATGTTCTGTGTGGCAAGCATCTTCTCTGATTTAGGGCCGGGTAATGCTGTTTTCACGGAAGGGGCATTACCAAAACTCAGTTCGTATGAATTCTTCAAATGCCTTTCACCTTATTTGGTGCATGACGAGTCAAACACTATTAATATTGCATCGGACCATATATGTCACTGACGCAGGATACACTAAACCCACCGATGTTTGCAAACAATCAATCATTGGTTACAATGTAACCAGTATCGGTAATGTTTCAGAATCACCCCCCTCTGATCATCGCTGACTTTTCATGTGCTGCCAACCCCTCGAGTCTGCTTTGAGTGGCTGCACTGCTTGCAAGCATCTTTCTGCTCTGTGCTCCCGAAACGCGTTGAAAGGTCAATATTTTGATGAACGAACCCACACTCAGTCCGCCGGAGTATCTGGCCGCCGTTCCCGTCGGAAGTACATGATTTGTGCCAATCAACTTGTCTGAAAATACGACTGGTGTATCTTCCCCGAGAAACACTGACCCATAATTCCTGAGTTTGTGGTAAACTTTGTCAAGCTTCCGTCTGTCAAGATGCAACTCGAGATGTTCTGGCGCATATGTGTTTACAAAATCCACACACTTTTCAATATCTGGTGAATAGGCTATGCATCCATGTGTCTTCCACGATCTCTTCAGTATATCGCCTGTTGGCAGCTCCTCAATGTACTTTCCTATTTGTCTGTCGACGCTGTCGGCAAGCTTTTCAGATGTTGTGACCAAGCACGCCCTAGCATCCGGATCATGTTCCGCCTGTGCGAGGAGGTCATAGATAACAGTCTCGGTTTCGGCTGTTTCATCAGCCATTATGAGTACTTCACTGGGCCCTGCAAGGATATCTATACCCACTCTTCCGAAGAGCAACCTCTTGGCCTCGTTAACGTATCTGTTGCCTGGTCCTGCGATCTTGTCGACCTTGGGAACTGAGTCAGTGCCGATTGCCATAGCTGCGATTGCCTGAGCACCACCTATTGTGAATATATCGGTTGCACCTGCTTTCACCATGCCATACAGGACAGCCGGATGTGGTCTTCCCTCTCCCGGCGGTGTGCACGCAACAATTCTCTTCACACCGGCAACCCTGGCGGGTATTATGCCCATCAGGCTTGAAGAAAGCAACGGAAATCTTCCACCTGGTATGTAGATGCCTGCAGAATCAACAGGTACAATCCGGTGGCCAAGCACAGTTTGTCCTTCATCGACTGGCATTTTCATGTCCCTGTACATGGAGAGCTGAAACTGGGCGAATTGCGTAATGCGGTCGTGATTCTTGTCAATTAATTTCCTAACCTCTGGATCGAGCAACTTCAATTTCTTATCAATATCATTCTGTGTGAGTCTGAATCCTTCCAGCTTCACTTTGTCGAATTCCTCTGTGTAACGCCTTACTGCCTTATCGCCTTCTCTCAATACAGCTTCGATTACCCCGCTGACGGTTTTCACAGTTTTGGCATCCACCTGCACTGTTGCAGGCGCCTCGTTCTTGATGAATTTCAGTCCATTATTCTTCGTCTGAAGTCACCTGTCTTCCAACTGTGTTCATTTCTGATTTTGACCTTCCTCTGACAGCGACCGCGACAATAATGACGCCAATTATCACAGTTGCAATCAACAGGTATGAGGCGATGTTCAACGGGTATGCTGGAATAGGGAAAAAGACACCAAAGAGGGCGAAAGCATAAACGACGGTGGCGAGTAGCGGTCCCAGTGCCAGAGGAAGCAATCCTTTCATTTTCACACGCAGCGTCCTCTTTCCATATACGGGAAGTGAGAAATTGGCAAGTATGTGCACTATGTACAGGCAGGCACCATTGAGTGTTGTAATGACGGCAGCCGCAACGAAGGGGCCGAAAATAAGGCCGCCTATTATAGCTATGGCCGCAATTACGACCCATTCAATGAAGATTACTGTTGTCGGTGAGCCGTACTTCTGATGTACTACCGCTTGACTCCTTTTGAACAAGACGTTGTCACGAGCAAGCGCAAAGCCTGTTCTGCTGAATGCGTTTCCCTCAGCGATACCGTTGGAAATAAAGCTGTTGAGTGTGAGAATGATGAATATCGCCATTCCTATCGGTCCAATAAATTTGCCTACAACTGTAAAACCCGGATTCGTTGCTGTTGCGAATGCCGATATATTTGCGGTTCCCCATCCTACCACAAGAGCGTATGAACTCAGCAGATAGGTCACCGCCGCTATTGCCAAGGCAACGAAAATGGCCTTCGGTACGTTTTTCTTAGGACTCTTGAGTTCCTCCGAGAGCGTTATGACCGAACCGACGCCCACGAAACCCAGGATTGCATAAACGGTGGCGAGGCCCAAGTGGCCGAAACTGTTTCCCGCAGTGGTGAATGGGACTATGGTGTTGGCCGGCCCGACCTTGATTATGATTATTATTGAAACGACAATCAGAAAGACAACTTCAGCCGCGGCGCCAATTAGTGTATAGTACAATGAGGGTTTGAGACCGCGGTAGAGAAGAACCAGTATGATCAGCAATGGAATGAAGGCCAGCGGCACCCAGCCGTATGGATTCGCTGATAGTGCGGGTACCATCGGCCACAGAACCCCGGCGAAAAAGAGAACTGAAAAACCGCTGAGCGCGCCGAGCAGATTGATAAAATACAACCATCCGGCAAAGACGGAGAACCTGGGTCCCAGACCCGCACTAACGTATGCATAGTATCCGCCTGCATGTGATATTCTCTTTGAAAACTCGTAATTCATGTACATCGCAGATGAGACGCCAATGATCGCTATGAGGAATGTAAGTGGAACGGCAACGCCAGCGATTCCTGCTTCTACGACATAAAACGATGCGGCCGTAGCCGCCGGAGCTATGAATGCCATCGATTGAAAGACACCAGACCATAGTCCGCCCACATTTGTCTTCAGTCTCGCCTCTGCCTGCAAATTGTTCCCCCACTTTTTCGGCATCCTTTTATCTCTGCTGATGAGGCTGCCTGCAGTCCTTATTGGTATTTTCATACATATAATGAAAAGCTATTGCGACTGCTCAGGCAGACAATGCAAATTAGTGCCACATTTTGCCATATATTGATAATTTTTTGCCAACACGTGCAAATATTAAAAAACAAGACAGTAATTAATTGCACGAAACTCATGAAGCAAGTTGCACCCGATGTATTCGACCTCCGGCTGATTCGAGAGCTATGCAGTAATGCAGATAAGCCCTTTGAGGAAATAGGAAAGTCAATTGGAATTTTTTCTCCATCTTCGATTAGCAGGAGGAGACAGAGGTTGATTGATGAAGGGTATGTTAGAGGGGTTACTGCTTCCGTGGATTACGAAAAGCTTGGGTACGGTTACACTTCACTAATACTCGTAAGAGCAAAGTATGCAAAGGACTACACCGTTAGGCTGGGGCATAAACTCGCAAGTCTCCCTGGTGTCGTGTCGGTGTATAACACCAGCGGTGACATTGACTTCATAATTCACACTATTCACAGGAACAAGGATGACTATCTTGTCACCCTTGATAAGTTGACTGAGATGGAGGAAATCGAAAGAACTGATACGAGGCAAATACACAGAAAATTCAAGGAGATGGACGTGACGTCGCTCTTCACGGAATCAAGAATAAGGGAGATGTTGAAAGAATAGGTCGGCTTGATATCACAACCTTTATGCATTCTGTTCATTACTAATGCATAATATTGTATAGTACTAATGCATAGATTATTCAGTGACCCTAAAAGAAACTCTGCAGGGCATTGTAAACTCTCAGAAGGAGCAGCTTACAAGTATGGGCACCGGTGTTGTCCGCGACGAACTGTCCAGCATAGATGTAAACCTGCCCTTTGCAATAATGATATCGGGAATAAGACGCTGCGGAAAGAGCACTCTCCTGCGTCAGGTCATGAAGAGTGCTCAGTATTTTGCTTACTTCAATTTTGAAGACCCAAGAATAGCCGGGATGGAAAGCGGAGACTTGTTGAAACTCGACGGTGTTCTCACCGACGCATACGGAAAATTCGACGTCTATTTGCTGGACGAGATTCAGAATATCGAAGGATGGGAAACATTCGTTCGCTCGATGCTCGATCGTCAAAAACATTTTGTCATCACAGGTTCGAATGCTTCGCTCCTGAGCAGGGAACTGGGAACGAAACTGACGGGGCGGCATCTGAGGCATGAACTCTTTCCGTTCTCATACGGCGAATTCCTGAAATTCACATCCTCGGCTGCCGGGCCGGACTCCTTTGGTGAATATACCCGCACGGGAGGCTTTCCTTCCCTGACAACGAAATCACATTCCCTCTTTCCCTTATAATAGTAGACCTGGAGACCGTGTCTGCGCATATCCAGAAAAACC
>DAHXLZ010000145.1 GCA_027365715.1 Methanomassiliicoccales archaeon
GTTCTGTTCCAGAAAGCCAATCATTATATCCTGTAGTTCAGTTGTTTCTACGCCTTGTGTTTTCATTGCTTTACACTTCCTATGTTTTGCAGTGAAGACACAGGGTCATTAAAGAATTTACAGACAAAGCTGTACACTACCGTCCAAGATTTGAACTGACTGGTTTTGTGTAACTTGAATAGATGAGCGTATGCCCAGGATCGTGCATACCTCGATATGCGTGTAGCACCATGCATGACGGTAAGACATGATCTGGCAGTTAAGGGGCACTAGGGTGTCAGAGAACTTTCTGCTGTCACCGTTGCACTTCTCGACGTCGTCGACGATGCAATCGTCATTGGCGATGTCTGTTTTGATCCAGGCTATCTCGCCAGATATGCCGTCAGAACAAATCCGACCATGGCGGACCGCCTGTCGTCAAGCTGAAGTGCAACACGACGGCGAGGGCTGCTGCAGTGTCTTAATGGCACTGGATGGTCAGGACGTCGCTTGACCATCCGGGTCCATACAAGCGGAGATACTGCAAGCGTTCTGTAATGGAGGGCATAATTGCAGCAATAAAAGTGCGTTTCAGAGATGATATGTTCAAGGAATACGAGAATAAATTTTAGTGTTTGAACATCCAAAATTTCGCCCAGATGCAGCATCTGGGATTGATGAGGGCGTCGGCCTCTGATGCAGTCTGGCAGCCAAAGACTATCATACAGATCATGCCCGACCTGCCAATCTGTTCAACTGCCAGTCAAACGAGTCCGGAAAATCATAGGTCATCACCGGTATCTTCCAGTCTTCTATTTCCACGCCATCAATTGAACCGGCGTGGAGCAGGAAGTCATCTATCTGGGATGCCGACTGCAGGACAACAGCCCATTCACGGGTGGTCCCGGGACCGGCCAGCATGCCCTGCTCGTTGTTCAGTCTCAACACCAGCGGATACCTGATACCAAGGTGTTTTGTCAGCACATCCGCATCCAGGCTGTTCTTCAATCTTGCCGCGAATGTCAACACAGTTCCGGCGATTGCCCTGTAATCCATGACCGGCTGAAACCAAACGATTGAGTTTTCGATAAGGTTAGTGTACTTCTTCGACAGCGTTCTTATTGATACCTTCACGCTCCTGGCTGCTTCATTCAGGCTGGAAGTCGGGTTTGCCCTCAGTGCCTTCACCAGCCTCAGTTCCACCGGCGTCAGCTTGTGATGGACTGGATTCGACAGCCAGTATTCCGGTTTTCCCACTTCCTCCACCCCGCTGAGTCCGCCTATCAGCTCGAGTCTCTGTCTCAGGCTGTGAAGATCCTGGGCTATGACGCCGATGCTGATATTGGTACCCAGGAATTCTGTTGCGGATATGACGCCATCTATCAGTCCCAGTCTTCTGATGACCTCAGTCTTGTAACCGGCACGGGCGGTCCTCACTCCAGTCCAGCAGCCTCGGTATCCGAAGAGCGACGGATTGAGCCAGACTGCATACTTGATCAGGAAACCCGATTTCACCCATGTCCGCATCCTGGAGGATATACGCGATCTGTTTGTCGACAGTGATTTGGATATGCGTGATGCATTCAGTCTCGGATCTATGCCTGACAGACTGTCAGGTCTTCCTCTGTACATGAGGCGTAGTATCTCAAGGTCAAGCGGTGTGATTGTGAAATGCTCAGTTGTCATCTGCCACGGCCGATATGCCTTTGTCTCAATAACATTTCCGATGTGTAAATCGTAGCGAGCAGGATCGGAAAAATCCGCGCCGAATTCGCAATGTTTTGAGGCAGTCCACGTCTCTGGCTTGATATTTCCAGGTGGCTTTCCTGCTGTCCGGTGTCAAAATGGGCGGACCAGAAGAGCAATTGCCTGTGCTTGTGACAGGAACCAGTTCAGGCATAGGGCGGGAGATAACTGAGCATCTTTCAAGGAAGGGACATCTCGTTTACGCGACAGTCAGGGAGGAAGCCGCCGTGAAGAATCTTGAGCGGTTGACAGGTGTTGTTCCCATGCTTCTTGATGTGACAAGAAGGGACTCGATAGAAAACGTCGTGAAGCAGATAAGTGAACTGGGGAGGGGACTGTACGGTCTTGTCAACAACGCCGGCATTACGTCCTTCGGCCCGCTGGCGATTGTGCCGCTCGACGAAATGAAGCAGGTTCTTGAGGTGAACATCCTGGGGCCTTACGCCATGGTGAACGCATGTTTTCCTTTCCTGGTTGAATCAGGAGGGAGAATAGTGAACATTAGCTCGGTCGAAGGATTCCTTTATGAAGTGTTTGACGGCGCTTACGTCATAAGCAAGCATGCGCTGGAAGCATACACGGACACACTCCGCGACGAACTTGCTCCCTTAGGTATCGATGTTATTGCAATTGAACCAGGGGGTTTCAGGACGAAACTGATTTCCAACCTGCTGGAGCGGAAGGGGATGGAATATGTCGATCAGCTGCGTAATTCACCTTATAGGGACATGATAAATGATTTTGTCTCTCATGGACTTGATTCAGAGGGTGGTTTTGATCTGGTGAATAGGCCTCTGCCGGGACCAGTTGCAGAAAAAGTGTGTGAGGCACTGTTCACCCCGTCGCCAAAGGCCAGGTACGTGGTTGGAAGTGCGGAGGACGTGAGGAGCATCGTGGAACATTTCAAGACGCTCATCGCACAGCTGAACGCTGAAGTCCGGGACTGTTGACTGCCGGGATGGCTGCCATCGACTAATGCAGGTTGTTGCGGGCGCACCAGGATGGCACATTCATGCCCCCTGCACCCCTGGTTATCCAGATAATATCTCATGGGTGCCGCAAAGGGCGTTCTTGGCGAAAAATTAAAACGGCGTTTCCACCAAGTTCGTCATTGAAATGGCATGCGCTCTGAAGACAGCGGCAACGACATTGAAAAGAAGGAAACAGTTGATCGAAACGTCAAGAGAAGCACGACTGTCCAACAGCGTTCACGAAACGGCTTCCACATGTAAGCCTTGGATCGAGGCCCACACTGCAAGATAAGGCGGGCGTACAGCATTACTATTGTTTTTTGTCTGCACTCAACACACGTTTATTCATTTCGAAAGTTACGTCGAATGCTCTCATTCAGATAGAGCACGTTTCATGCAGTGCATCCTGGCAGTTTATGTGCGTCACAGCCTTCAAAGGAAAATTAAAAAGGGGCATACCGCTTTACCGGAACAACAGAGGAGCAAAATTCGATGGCAAGCAAGACCTCAAAGACAGGAAATTCTGTGCCCCCAAGAGGAATAAAGTCGAAGATAAGATGGTTTGTTGTGTCGCTGATGTTTGTAGCGATACTCCTCAATTACGCAGACAGAGAAATATGGATACTGGCTGAGCCTGCATTTGCAAAATCATTTGGTTGG
>DAHXLZ010000153.1 GCA_027365715.1 Methanomassiliicoccales archaeon
CTGCCAGCTTCTGCTTCTGTTTTCATTCGGACTACCTGCTTTTGCAGGAACGGCTTTGGGAGGAGCACTGACGTTTCCGCTCAGCTACAGACTGAGCGAATCGGTTGTATGGAAGGCGATCCTGCAGGGCCAGTAAACAGATATCCAACCGCGCTTGTTTCCTCATGAAAAGCAGTTTGCCATCATAAAATCAATGATGCATTGCCCGTCATTATAAAGATGCAAATGCAGAGAGCTTCAGATCGGCAGACATGATAAATAGAACTGTGCTCAGACACGGCATATGCGGGATGGAGCAAACCGCATCAGTAATTTCGTTGCTGCACGAGAGGACTGTTCAGTTCAAAACGGAACGCGTGGAGCGTTGGGATGTATTGAGTTAGAACACAGAGCCAACAATCGGAAACGTTTACTGAAATATGAAAGGAACAGATGAGGCTTTTCAGCAGGTGATACATGGAAATAGGATTTATCCGGGTTCATCCTCTTTATGCAGAGCAGATGTGGCGTCTCAAATACCTGTAATCAGTCATTTTCCTAACGAAGCCATTGCCAGTCAGGCAGACAATGGTTTTCTGGACTGTTCTTTGCCGAAGACCTGTGATGGGCATCATTCTGTTCTGTTCCATCGAGCCATGTTTTTTCGCAGCGCGCGGTGAACGAAGAATATGGCCTGATTGCAGGCAGAGGCACGAGGAACAGATGTCTCAAGACGGTTCAGGATGGTAGCATTGGCAAAGGAACTCCTAATTCCCGGTCGCATCGCCGGCTGGCGGGAAAAAACTTCCTCGATGGTAAAGGTGGTATGGTGAAAAGGTCTTCACTTTTCTCCGTAACAGGGAAACTGGCGAATTTTCATCCGTCCGTTGTAGTGGGCCACTGATTTGAGCTATAATTGGTTTTAACCCACATGTATTCTATGGTTTTCTACTATGGTTTTCGAACAGAATTCGCTCTGTATCTCGAGTTGCGGCTGGTGCTTTATTCAACGGCACTTCTTCAACTGAAAGGTCGGATATCGTAACGCCGTATTCGCTAATCGGTGCCTCCACTAAAATCCGTGAATGTTCATTCGGAGGTGCGCTCTTAATGGCTTATCTATCAATCTGGGACTTGGGAAGTCATGTGATCTTCTGCCGGTGCACCGATTACATTTTTCTTGTGTTGAGATCATTGAGTTTATGTGAGAAACCGCCGACATAACGGTAGCGGTTATTATCCCGTCCGCCTGCCGAATATTCATGCATTTCATTCAGAAACTGTTCCGATCTTGGTTCGACTCTAAGTTCGAACTCCATTGCAAGCAGATGTGCGCAGTCCGCGCTTTTCAACCTATGATCTCTCCCTCCGTCCGTAGTGATCATGGCACAACGCTTTCAGGTGTATTGATTTCGAACAATCGGAATACTACGGTATCGGCCCTGCTTGAGGGTGGCAGGGAAGTTATGTGATACCTGCCGTCGAGGGGGACGGTTATGAAACCTATCACTACGTTATGCAAGTGGTGCAGAAACAACGTGAATGCCGCGACACCGCCGCCGGCAGGGCTGTCTGTATACACATATGAATCCATTTTCACCGTGCCGTTCAGATAGAAGGTAAGACGTAAAACGAATGAGCCGTTGGACGGGACGTTGTATGAATAGTACGGAGGCGTGCTCAGGGCATGGGCACCTCCTGCAAGCCACGCGGTATTATTCGGTAGTGAATTCTATCCTGTATCCTGTCCGCGAGATGCGCCCGGAAAGCCGTAAAGCGTGTTGTTAAAGTCGATGGATACGAAGGTCACTTCGTTTGAATGCCATGTGCCGTATATTGTGCTGGCAGATACCACGAGAATCAGGACCGCATAATCACTGTGCGGATTGATAGTCACTGCAGTACCCTCGGGCATGAGCTCCAATGTGGCGTCGGTAGACATCGAAATGGCGGCAACTGCGACAGCGAAGAATTCTGGTCCTGCAGCATTCATCGAACGATGCCACCGGCCCATTTTGCTTACCTCACTTCACATATCTTCAAGCACCAGCGCCTGGGTGAAAGTGATCGTTCCGCTCTGTCCCGGCATTGGGAAAAACATGAGCACCAGGGACACAGAACTGACGCCCGCCGCCGTGCCGAACGAATAATCGATGCTGCCGCTCATGGACGGCTTCTCGACGGACAGCTGCTTGCCGAGGACCGAGACGTTGTGCATGTACTGCAGAGGCACGATGATGGCTGCCACCTGGGATGTGGACGACCATGATCCCACAATTGCGGTACTGTTGCCTATGTTGAATTCCATACCGCCGTCTATCATGTTGTAAGTGATGTACACAATCTCGCTGACCGTGCTGACCGTGCCGCTTGGCGCATAGGCGAATGTGGCGTTCTGCGCCATGATGGTGGCGATGACGGTCCCCGGCTGCGTGCCTTGCGGCGCAACATCATGGGCCGCTTCCGTCTGCATGATGCCAATCGCGAAGATGATGATTACGGCAGCGACAACGACTGCGATTGTTATTTTCAGCATCTTCATGTATGCCCTGCCTGAAACGGCAGGAATCACGGCGCCGACAAAGGCGATGGCGATGCCGGCGACTACCAGCGTCATTGAAGGCGAAACAATTCCATAGTAGAGGCATGCAGCAGCTATCGGTATGCTGATGAGCATGCTCTTCCTCAGTTCGTTCATTTTATACTTACCCCCTGAGTGTCCCGATATAAAGTAACGTGCTGCTGCCCTATATTAATACGTGGCTGTTATGAAGATGACCGTGCTATGAAATCAAGTCGCCGGTTAGCACCAGTACGGTGAAGGGCGAAGGAGCTGGAAAGGTAGCCGATCCGATCTAGCCGTTCACGAACATCAGTTACCAATCCCCCGCACTGTTGGAGGGCCAGTGATGTGTTAACGACGCCTGAATCGGCATATGTCAGGTTTGGAGGTGGAATCCCGGATGACAGATTGCCCGTGCTGGATATATGAGCATCAAGGCGCTTGGCGACGTCAAACTCCATACGCCTCTAAGAGTAACGAGCTTGTCCCCGTTTACCGAAAGCCAGAAAAATACAGCTCCAGAATGCCCAAAGGCGTTATGGACGGAGCATGACTCGCCTCGGAAACAGTTACCGTTTTATGAGTCTGAGTGTGGTTTGCATGGATCGGGGCAAGGTAGACTGCCATGCCTGCAATTGCTGTAATGAGTATCCCTGCAACCATGATTGCAATGTGCTTTGCCATCATTCGCTTCTGCCCAGTTTTATATGCTCAGAGCCTCCCCCTAGCCGGCATCTTTTCTGTCTCTACCTCATACATCCACCTGTAGTTTGTTTCCAAATATTCAATTTAACAATTCGTCAGTGCCGTTATTTGTGGTTTGACAGAAGTGCTCAAGTCATCCGAGATGCCTGCAGTGACGGGTGGCATTTCGCCCTTTGTACAGTAAACCGGTGAGTGCGATCAAAAGGCCCGTGTGATCAAAGAGTTCGTATTGTCTGATGAATTCACTGTCCTGCTGCAACGATCTCAAAACGGCAAGTGCCATCACGTTTTTTTGGCACGAAAGACTTAACATTCACGATGCCGATAGGGTAGAGTGCTGATGCATTGAGATGGCGCATACAAGACTCATGAAGCTTTTTGCCGTTATCGCCTCGGTTGTCATCATAGCTGCAGGTGCGGGATATGCCCTTCATGTCTACGGCCAGAGAAGTGTTTCGAGGCCCAAGTCCAAGCCTGCCGGTTATTTCGGTCCGCGAATGGTTGTGAATTCAAACAGCCCGACAGACAGCATTGCCAACAACACAACCATCAATGTGCAGATATTCTCTGCCGTCCCCTCGGCATTCGCGAAGACAGGACTTAGCTTCTACAGCATTGCCCAGGACAATCAGTGGAACAACAGTGTCAACGATGAGCTGCTGAATTCAACGATGCTGCCTGGAAACGCATCGACAGGCAAGTTCTTCCTGTCGACACAGTTCAATTCAATTGCAAAGGAATGGATGTCCCTTCTCTCACTGGACACGGGAACGAACTATCCGTCACTCACAGTCGAGGCGGTCAAGACAGTCGTGCTGAACGGAAGCATGCTGCTCTACCAGTACTACAACAACATTCCGTTCAATCCGTTCAGCCTGTCCGTTGTCAGCGCAAACAGCACAGTGCTCTCCAACAGCACGCTTCTCGCATCAACGGGACTGGAGAGCTGGTTTGGCGGCAGCAATGTCAATCTTTCGAACTATTCTCAGATATCACTGACGAACATCGGTTTCAACCTGACGCTTGTCTTTCCCTCTGTACCCATACAGGTCATATCTGCCAATGCTTCTGCAAACGGAGAACTGTCATATTTACATGCAGGATCCCTCGTTCCTGCCGTTCCCTCACCCGATAGCTGCCATTGGGCATACTACTACACCTATCCGAGCACCACAAGCAACACGCTGGAAAAGACGACCTATGCGAACGGAATACTTCCGTTGCTGGGCGTGCACATAGGCAGGAATGCAGACCAGGGCAATTCACAGATAGTTCTTGCCGCCAGCGTTTACATCCAGAATGACACAATCAATTTCAATTCAAACCAGGTCTACTCCAATCCTTCTGGATCGATAACAACGACAATGAGCACGCAGCCTTCCTTCTCTCACCTGGCAAACGTAACTGTTGGCAACTCAGGAGGTGGAACAGTTGCCACCCCTGAAGGCATTTCGGAACTCTTAGACAACCACAGCTACGCGCAGAATCTGACAACGGGATTTGCAGGCATCCAGGGTGTCGAGTATGAATTCCAGCACTACAACAGGTACACCTGCAATTACAGGTATTACCGGGAACAATTCA
>DAHXLZ010000167.1 GCA_027365715.1 Methanomassiliicoccales archaeon
CCGAAACAACAAGACTCATTGGTCTGACAAGAAAAGGCGCTGTTTCATTCCTCTCATCAGGTCAGAAGCATGTTTCCGAAATGTTTTCCAGGCGCAACAGCCAGGAGGAGAAATTTCGCACCATTCCGTGGACCCGGGGCAGAAACGGCCAGCCCATAATGGACGGATGCATTTCAGCCCTGGAAATCGATGTGCTGAACATCATTCCGGCAGCCGATCACCAGCTCGTCGTTGCAAACGTGACCCGCATAGTCAACTCAGGCGGCCTGGTTCCTCTGATATATTATTCAAGTGGGTATGCGACCGCCCTGCCGGATGGCAAGATAGTCCTGCCGCATGGCGGCAGTGGCAGTGATCATTCATCGTAGTAGTAGTTGCCGGAATTCTTCTGCTCCCTGTCCAGTCTTGAGTCGAGTTTGTTTATCCTCGGTCTTCCGGTGCTGCCGTCCCTCCTGAATGTGATGTCCAGTGATTTCAGAAATGTGTTCATTCCGTTATTCATGCTTGTGGGAGCCGATCCGGAACCGGAAAGTCCTGGTTCACCGGAGAAGACCATGAGTCTGTCCGCAACAAGATCCATGAAGTAGATGTCGTGCTCCACGACAAAGGCAGACTTCTTGCTGTTCTCCATCACCCTTCGTATTACTCTGGATGCGTTCATTCGCTGTGCAGAGTCCAGGTAAGCAGAGGGTTCGTCAATCAGGTAGAGGTCTGCATCTCTCAGAAGGCAGAGTGAAATCGACACTCTCTGGAGTTCTCCTCCGGAAAGCTTGTCAACATTCTTGTCCATAAGGTGCCTGAGCTCCATTGGTTCCACGACCTCGGAAACGTAGAATTGCTGTTTCACTCTCTCCCCTGCAAATGAGGAAAGAAGCTCATCAACCGTAAAACCGCTTTCTGCGCTTATGTACTGGGGTTTGTAGCTTACGGTCATTTTTCTTTCGACTTCCCCGCTATCCGGTTTTTCGACACCTGCAAGCATTTTGATGAAAGTGGTCTTGCCTGTTGCGTTTGGACCCAGCACGCCTATGACCTCCCCCTTTCCTATCTCGCCTCCGTCGACATTAAGGGAGAAGCCAGGATACTTCCTCTCAAGCGATGTGTAGGAGAGAATCGGCACATATGCTCCTTCCCTGGTGGAGGACCTTTTCTGAAAATCTATTGTGTAGTCTCTGAACCTGATGTTGTCTTCCCTGATTCTTCCGTCCAGGTAGGAGTTTATGGCAGTTCTCGCACCCATCTCATTGGATACAACTCCATAGGCGCCATAAACGCCATAGAAGATGTAGACGTTATCTGATATGAAATCAAAGATCGCAAGGTCGTGCTCCACGACAATTATTTTCTTACCACCGGATTCCCTCCTGATGAGGGATGCCAGTTTCAGCCTCTCACTAATGTCAAGATATGAAGAAGGCTCATCTATGAGATAGACATCAGCATCCTTGCAGAAGGTAGCTGCTACTGCGACTTTCTGAAGCTCTCCTCCGGAGAGATGTGATATCTTTCTGTCCATGGCATTCTTCAGACCGAGCTCTTCCACCAGCTGTTTCAGAATGCCTCTTTCATCCACCTTCTGAAGGAGATCGCTGACTATGCCGTCAAACGTCTTTGGTATGCTGTCTACATATTGCGGCTTGGTTGCCGTCCTGATTTTACCACTGTAGAGCTTCTCAAAGTATTCCTTTAGCGTGGTGCCGCGGAAAAACTCGATGACCGCATCCTGGTCACCTGTTGCTTCGTAATCACCCAGATTCGGTATCACGCTTCCTGAGAGCACTGAAACGGCTGTAGACTTTCCGATGCCGTTGGACACCAGTATGCCGATCACTGCATCGGGCCTGGGTGCTGGAAGTCCATACATCCTGAATGAATTTATGCCATACCTGTGTATGACCTCTTTGGCCATCTCGTCCGGAAGACCTTCAATACGAAGCGCGTCGAACGGGCACTTATTCACACATATGCCACATCCGATGCAGAGATCCTCGAATACTACCGGTTTCCCCTCTTCTCCCATCTTTATGCAGTCTGTCCCTGCACGAACAACCGGACAGAAAAAGATGCACTCCTGATTGCATTTCCTGGACTGACATCTGTCTTCCAGCAGAACAGCGACTCTCATCTTATATCAGGCAGAAAAGAAACAGCTGACACTTTAAGTTGTCCCTAAGCCGCTTCGCTGCCCGGCTTCCTCTCGACGTATCCGAGCTTCCTCGCTTTCCGCAGCGATGAGACGAATGAAGTTATGCCTATGATGCCCACGCTGAACATCACCAGGAAGAATCCGATTCCCAGATTATCCAGGTTGTGCACCTTTATGCCGGTGTTCAGGCCAAAGTTAAGAAGGGCGGGGAAAAATATTATCAGCATGCCTGATGCCGCGAATGTGAATCCGCCATAGAGCAGCACACTCGTCGTTATCTTTCCGGTAACGAAGTTGATGCCTTCTTTTGTAAGCCTGCCGATCCTCTTGAGGGCTCTGGCAAAGAAGGCGCCGAACAGAAGTTGCATCGTCATCGTACCCAGTCCGAACAGCAAGCCTGGCACGAAACCCAGCCAGGGACTCGGCATCGCAGGCGAAAAGACAGTGTAGAGTATCAGTGCAAAGGCACCGAAGCCAAAACCTGCGATCAGACCGTGGGCAAATGCCAGCCTGGCAGGTATCGGTTCTGACGCAAAGACGCCGTCACGGCTCTCAACAGGGTTGGTTGTGTGCCCCAGTTCACTATTCTGCTCTGCACTGTGTTCCGCATGCAGTCCGAACAGCCTTTCCATAAACCTTTCAAGTATGTGTATGTGGAAATAATGCCTCTTTCGCGCGAAATAAATACCGGCGGCAGCCATCGCGACACCAACAGCAATGTATGTGAGTCCGAAGGACAGTGCCGTCATGAATACGCCGGCGAGCGCGAAATATGCTACCTCGGAGAGTATTGCCCTCTGAATCGTGAAACCTGCGGAGAATATCAGGCCGGCTTTAGCTCCTTCCCTTGATCCGCCACTGCTGACCGAATATGAAAACGTGATGGGCCAGGTATGCTCGTCAGGTGTTATGCCGTGAATAACACCAAGAAGGTATGAGAGAACAAGTATCGAGGTGAGGCCCACATCTGTCGGATTCCAGAGGTTCAGGCCGACCAATTCAGCGGCCCCCTTCTGCTCTGGTTCTTATCGGGTTTCCATGCGGGCACGATGACGGATTTCCGATTTTCCTGAGGATGGCGAGTGCCGTTCCAGTGTCCAGGAAATAATCAAACGATTCAATGTCCCTGCATGCTTTTTCCATAGATATGCCGCTCTGCACAAAAAGCGATTCGAAGACGCGATGATTGAGTATTATCCTTTCATATTCGGAGACACCCTCGCCGGTGAGTGTTATCATTCCATTTCTGGATTCCAGCATGTTCTTTCCTTTCAGTCTTCCGATGATCTCAAACGTGGACGGTGAACTGATGCCCATGATCTTCGCAACTTCGCAGAGCCTCGCTGGAAAGGGTCCATTTGTAGTCTCGGTTATCGCCACCAGACAATCCCTCTCCTTCTTCGTGATTCCAGAAACCTTGTGTTTACCTCTCATTAGCCTAGCCTCATTAGTATACTCCTAATGATATTAGTAGTGGTACTTAAAAGTTAGCATTACTTTTATGCCGGGCATAGGCCGTCAGATCGTCCAGGCATGAACTCAATAAACCAGCCTTCACTCAGATTGCAGGCGGCTTGTATCATCTTCGGAATTTGTAGATGCCGGCATTCTTTTATCGTTAGGGAGCGGCCTACGCCAAAGCATTATCGGGCTATGTCTGATGAACAGTTCAGGCAGATGCTGTCTGTCCAATGAGCCGCTTTCTGTTCTGATTACTTATTTTCCAGGATGACCCAAGTCTGTGTGATTTCGCCGTTCCCTTATATCTCCAGTACCAGTCCGATTGCCACAACTGCTGCCTGTTTCTGTCAGACCCGGCTGCCGTTACCCCTGTTGCATCTATCCTAACGGAGATCTCAAGCAAAAGTTTACCTGTCCCGATGCGGAGATGGGCGTGGCGACCACGTTTGATAGGTAAACTTCCATGTGAGAAACCGCTTAATAATGCCAGAAGCAACAGCTACAACTGGTATTGCATATGTTGAAATCACGAAACACAGGAGACCGATTGTCCACAGTCCCATTCCTGAAAACATCAGGAGGATTCCATTCAACTGGTCTGTCGATCCCTGCTTGTTTTCTTTATGATGCTGAAAGGCCATTTTGCTCTGAATCCATTTGCCGGCCGTCGGATGTCACCATTCGTGCTTTGCCAAAATATTAACGGATTGACTTGGTCTTTTTTAAACAACCTGTCTTTCCGGTGACAGGGATTGCCATCACCTTTACCATTCAAGCGACGATTGGGATAGAATTAATTAGAAGGTGAAGATAATCTGTCTAAATGGCCGGTCGCCCCGAGTCTTGAGCGTACCGGCTGTAAGTCAGGACCGGTGGCGTGTGTGACAAGGTATGTTGTGAACGTAGCATGGCCGTACGCGAATGGTGCAATCCATGTAGGCCATGTTGCGGGCTCACTCCTCTCTCCGGATATTTTTGCCCGTTACCACAGGATGAGGGGCGATGAAGTGTTAATGGTCTCAGGCAGTGACCAGCACGGAACTGGCGTAATCATCACTGCAGAACGGGATGGCCTTTCAGCCGAACAGGTTGCCGAAAAATACCATACCATCAACAAGAAATCCATAGAGTGGCTGGGCATACAGTTTGATCTCTTTACGAAGACGCACACCGCAAACCATGCTGAAATTGTCCAGTCGTTTTTCAGGAAACTGCATTCAAACGGGCAACTGTACAAAAAGACCACAGATCAGTATTTTTGCACAATAGACAGGAGGTTTCTCGCCGACACATACGTCGCGGGCATATGTCCAAAGTGCGGATATCAGGAAGCGAAGGGAAATCAGTGTGAGCTATGCAAAACGATTTTCGAGCCCGGCGAACTCATTGCGGCCAGATGTACACTCTGTTCCAACCCTGTAGTATTGAAGGGGACGGAGCAGCTTTTCTTTTCCCTTTCCAGTTTTTCATCAGCACTCTCTTCATTTCTTGCGGATAAGAATTACTGGAAGCAGAACGTACTCGATTTTTCGCTGAACTGGATTTCATCGGGTCTTGAGGACAGATCTGCATCAAGAGACCTGGACTGGGGCATTTCTGTCCCTGTTCCTGGTTTTGAAAGCAAAGTAATTTACGTCTGGTTTGAAGCGGTAATTGGTTATCTTTCTGCATCTGTAGAATGGGCAGGCATTGAAGGCAATCCGGATGCGTGGAAGAGATTCTGGCATGACGGCAAAACAAAACACTATTATTTCATGGGAAAAGATAACATCCCTTTTCACACAATTATCTGGCCGGCAATGATGCTTGCACACGGCGGCCTCGTACTGCCTTACAACGTCGTTGCAAACGAGTATCTCATACCTGAGAATTCGAGTATGAAGTTTTCAAAGAGCAGAGGAGGTGCTCCTGAAATCAGGCAGCTCATGAATGAATTCACGCCCGAGCAGATACGCTACTACCTCACTGCGGTCATGCCTGAAGGAAGGGACAGTGTTTTCCGTATTGACGACATGATTTCAAAGGTCAATAATGAGCTTGTGGCCACGCTGGGCAATTACTATCACCGCGTCCTTTCATTCTCTTTCCGGAATTTCGGCAATTTGAACAGACCCGACACATGGTCAACGGATGAGCACATTGTCCAGGAGTCGCACCACGCGGCTTCTCAGATATCGGGATTCATTGAAGGATGTGAATTCAAGAAGGCACTGAAGGCATTGATGGATCTCGCTCAGTCGGGAAATCAGTACTTCGACGGCTGCGCTCCATGGTCCTCCATCAAGACAGATAAAGGGAAGTGCTCCGCCGATCTCTTTGCCAATCTGGAACTCATCAGGCGCCTGGCCATTCTTTCCTTCCCGTTCCTTCCATTTTCATCAAGAACCATACTGTCTTTCCTGGGCTATCGGGAACCTGACGCCGAATTGAGATGGGACAGAATCGACTCTGTGCCGGAGAGCTTTTCACTCAATGAGCCGAAACCTGTCTTCAGACGCATAGATCCCGATTTACTCAAAGGAG
>DAHXLZ010000172.1 GCA_027365715.1 Methanomassiliicoccales archaeon
CGAAGGAACTGAGAAGGAGGAAGGACACGCTGTTCACATTCCTGAAACATCCGGGCGTACCGTGGCACAACAATGACGCCGAGAATGCAATCAGACAGGGAGTGCTGCACCGGAAGATCAGCGGCGGCAGGAGGAAGTGGGAGGGCGCAGACTCACTCGGGTGTATTCTCTCCGTATACAGGACATCGCTGAAGAAGGGGATCAATTTCACTGAGCTTGTGCTCAGGTCACTCGTGAGTGACTGGTTTATTGCAAGGATTCCTCAGATAGGCGGGCCAGAAAGCTGAACTGTTACGATGATCGGCACGTTCTTTGGTGCTATTCCAAGCACACTGTTCTCTGCCCAGCTCAGCTCACCATCACAGCATCCGAATCTCAGATCCATTTTGTCACACCTTTTTGATTTGACCGCAATATTCTGTCTAGTAATGAGTAGACGCAGTACTATATACGTTTTACTGAGAGGTCGCCGACAGGTTCAGCAATAAGAACATAAGCGTGTAAACCTTCACTTGAACTCATGAAAGCGCTGGATGCAAAGTACTCAATATCTGTGATACTGTTCATACTTCAGAAGGGTGAGCGTTTCAAGAAGGATCTGTACAATTTTGTCACGAGCCCGAACGCGCTGAACAAGCTCCTTGATATTCTACAGGAGGCTGAACTGATTACAATGAAGGAAGAAATGTAAGGAAGACGTACATATCTGATCTCACGGAGTGCAATAGGCAGGAGAGTGGCAAAGAAGCTCAACGAGATTGATGCCATGCTGAGACAGTAAGTAGCGATGAGATGAGAAGTTACAATCCGCGAATACGCGGTGCCTCTTGAAATACTCCTCAACCAGCGTATGCATACTAGCGCAGAATAAGGATGATTTTTCACAAGAATGCAAAGATAAACATGGCCGAAAAGTTAGACGCCCGCGGCCCAGCTGATCAGTCACCGGAGACCATCTCCAACACCTACCTTGGGCTCCCAGTCAAGCTGCTGTATCGCTTGTCGTGTGTCTGAGTTGTAAACTTTCTGATCGCCTTTCCGCCATTTATCAAATGAAAACTCAGGCTTCCTGCCTGCCGCATTGCTGTTGTGCCTTACAAGTTTCAGCAGCGAGAGTGTGTTTTTGGGACCGCCTCCCATGTTGAAGACTCCTCCCTTCAGACTGGACTCCAGAAAGGTGATGTAGGCAGCAATCAGATCCGTGGCGAAGAGGACATCACGCACCTGTCTGCCATCGCTATAGATTGTTATCTTCCTGTTCCTGAGTGCGGACAGGATGAAGTGCGCGACCCATCCCTGGTCTTCATTACCGAACTGCCTTATGCCATCGATGCAGCTCATCCTAAAAACGGCGTTTCCACGTGTTTGAATACATCGTCAGCATCCTGATACTGGTCGCCGTTGAGCCGCACCGGCAATTTATTGACATTCTCGCCATACACCTTGTTTGTTTTTAACAGAATATGACTGCAGGGTTGCGCCCTGACTTCCTGCATGCTTCCAGCACGTTGAATGTTCCCAGCATGTTAGTCTCGAAATCCTTTCTGGGGTCGACAAGCGATGTTGTGACTGCAACCTGGCCTGCTGTGTGTATAACAGCATCAGCATCGCACAAGAGAGTCTCCATCCTGCCTGCTTCTGCGACTGAAGCGTTGACAAGGGTTATTCCCTTCTTTTTGGAGAGATAATCCCAGTTGTATTTCGGTGTATCAACACCCGACTGCCCCAGCATACTGCCTCTGGACATATTGTCTATGGCGGTGACTGCCCATCCACTGTCTGCGAAATATTCCGACGCATGGGAGCCGACGAATCCCGCGCCGCCAGTAACAACCACTTTTCCTTTCATCTGTCATCACTTCTGTGATTTCTTCATTCCAGTATATTGATTAAGGCGCTATTGCGAAGATATTAAACCCGATTTCCATCAATTTCCTGCGTCAGGCAGGGCAGCATCACGATTCGAGGAACCTCCTTCTCTCCCTCTCCTCCTTCTCGAACAGGTCAGTTATATGAGCTCCAGCACTCCATTCGACGAGCCTCTTCATTCCATCC
>DAHXLZ010000173.1 GCA_027365715.1 Methanomassiliicoccales archaeon
AGTAGGCTGTCAACCACGGACACGGGCAATACAGAAAATGAGGGGTGGACCTTCCAGGCCTTTCTGCATTTCCACATTCTTCTCTGCATGCAGAGGGGAAACACCTCTGGCAGCCTCGACTCTTCTCCGGCAAACAGCAGACTGAAGGAAATCAATCCCTTGCCGAACAATTCGCTTGTGGGTCTGGATTGCCAGACCCGATTTACACAAACGACCGCCCTCAGCTTTTCATTCGGTCGGAGCGATCGCATTGAAGAGTGTATTACTTGAGAAAGATTGAGGTTGACCGCATCACGAGGGTGCCTGAGTTTCAGACCGGTCCTGTATCCAGTGGACCTGAGAACGTCGAGCTTGACGACCCTGCACCGCGGTTCAGCTCCAGCAAATACAGACTGGAGAACTCCAAGAATCTCACTGTAGCTTGTCACTATGAGCTGCAGTGGCGACAGACCCTCCTTCTGCATTATAAGCGAGAAGGAGAGCTTGCCGTTAGCTATCCTGCCAACCATGTCAGAAAGCTTCAGGTCGACCTTGTCAGGGAATTCGATTGAATAGAAATTCAGTCTTCTATTCAAGGGACATGCCCCCGTCGATTCCCTGCTGTTCGTTCGGCCCGATGCAAAGCTGGCACACATGGCCTCGCAGTGAATGGCAGGATATGACCCGGGCATTATTGCGGCCCACCGGGGCCGGGGAGTCAACCATCGGTCCCGAGCGACTGCGGCATATCCCCTTTCCATTCCCGGGCAGCCTTATGCCCGTGCCGTTAGGCACACTGTCTTCAACACTGTATCCACTCTTCTTGTTCTGGTGAATATACATGCGGTTAAAATTTCAGAACTGATTAATAAAGCGAACTGATACATGTAACAGGTTAACAATCTGTAAGGCTCCTCAAAGCGGGTGAATGGAGGAGAGCGTTCAAAATGACCATTTTCCAAATTGGAGTGTTTCAAGCGCGCAATTCAAAGGAATGTGGGAATTCTGGGAACATCCATTTCAGTTCCATTGCTTGATGACTGGTCAGACGCATCAGACGAAGAATGGCAGCACAGTGCCTGCAAGGTCTGTTATATTGTGAATCCACGCTATGCCGGCAAAGTCGTTTGATCTGTCGTAGAACCACCCAACAACAAGGCCAAAGAATGTGGCGAAGATCACTTGCGGGATGGTAGCCAAGAGCGATTGCCCCAGCGCTAGATTCACGAAGTGGAACACGCCGAATATCAATGCAGCCAATACGGTGCCGGATTTGACCCTAGAGGCAATCAGCGACTTCAGGCGTCTGTTGAGAACTCTCTGGATGCAGCCTCTGAAGAGATACTCTTCAGTCCAGCCGACAAAGACTCCCTGGAAGAACAACTGCAATGCCAGGAACAAGGGGCCACCAAATACCGCAAATATCGATATGCCGCGCTCTCCGGGCAGACTGGCCATAAGTTCGATAAAAATGAAAATGAGCGAAAGCAGAAGGAAGAGTTTCAGATTGGCCCTTGATGGGAAAACACGTATCTTTGGATTGGCAGTCCCCGCAAGGCGGAGAATTGCATATCCCACGGGCAAGTATATGGCATGAGCGGCGTATTCAATTATTATTCCCAGAAGTGACGAGACCATTCAGATTCGCTCACATTTGGGTGCCCGAATATTAGTGCGTCGGATTGATTCTGGTATCTGAAAGCGCCATGCTGCGTGGAATTCAGGGATATTGACAATTTTCGGAAGCGACCCAATATCGGAGAATTTGACCATGTTACTTCCAGCCTGAAGTGTGAAATATAATCGAGCACCTACACCGTATCGGAAAATCCAGAAGCAATTGTCGCAAGCGATGACAGTTTCTCATGAAGTACTTCGGTATCCACGGATAATGAAAGGCTTTCTGCTTAACTAAATCTATTATTTATCAACAGACCCTGAGCCCTTTGATGCGGCCCTGCGCACAGTTTGCCACAAACAGTAACTGCGTCCATAGACTCTATAGTATGCCAAAATCCACAACTATTCAAGTGAGTACCGATACTACGGATCGCCTTGAGCACCTGAAAGTGAAGGGCGAGACGTATAATGACCTTCTTGAGTGCCTTATTGACAGAATTGAAGACAAAGATCCATTCCTGAAGAAGACGCTTTGCAGGATACGGGAGATGAAAGAAGGGAAGGTAAAGGCAATTCCATTTGAACAGTTCAGAAAGGAAAGAAAGGTCAGACGCAAAGAGCCGATGTGATAGAGTACAGAGTCTTCTTTCATCCCATGGTCCACAATGATCTTGATAGAGTGCCTCGGCGGATTGAGGACAAGTTCTGGAACATAATCGAGAATTACCTGAGACACAAACCATTTGCCGAAGGCATTGGATACTCGGTTAGTGAGCTGAAGACAAAGGATTTGCAGGGTAACATATGGTCGCTGCAATTTTATTATGACGAGCATATTCGCAACTTTGGATTTAGAGCCATTTATGCGGTGTATGGGGACAGGCTCGTCATCTATGGTGTTGGACCGGGGTCTGGATTCTACAAATGGGGATTGACCAGGGTGAAGCACCAGCATCATTGAGCATGATTACTTTTGCCATTTAAAATTTCAATCAGGTAATGGTCAAATTCATTTAATGAGAATATCATTGACCTCGCTCAGCAGCTTTGCTATCTTTCTGCCCTTTTCTGTGAGCTGGAGTCTCCTGACTCTGAAGTTGTTTTCCTCTGTGTAATCTGAAGAAATCAGTTTCAATTCAGTTGCTTTCTTCACTGCACGGTAAGCGGCGGTGGGATGGATGTTTGTCACATCAACCATATAGCTTATGTTACAGCTGCCATGCATGTGCAGGAAAATCAGCAGTCTGGACAGTCCAGACTGCTTCTCAAATGTCCTGATTGGCTCCAATTGCTCCTCGATCGACATACAGACTCAGATTCAATTGCTCAAGTGTTAAGGATTTTACCGTCTGCGTAGCACGCCTTGATAACCCATCAGTATTTGGCAGTAATTCCCCCATTGAATAATGGTGAACTAACGGGGATTTAGGGCACCTAGCGAACGTTCATAGAACGAGAAATATCGAAGGATTTAGTCGTATTCTCTATGGATTGTACATTTTTACAACTAGGGCAC
>DAHXLZ010000177.1 GCA_027365715.1 Methanomassiliicoccales archaeon
ATAAATTCGTGGGCTTGTGCTCGCTTTTTGGTCACTTCTTTCAACCCATGAATAAATTCTCCATTGTACTTAGGTTATGCGATTCCCGGGAGAGCTAAATAGTGTCGCCGGATAACAGACGTCGCTGCAAATGAGACGCTTCCTTTCCACTGTGTGGAGAAATGACTTTCTGCTGCTGGTTATCTGCATCCTCTCGTATACAGTCATAATCTCCTACCTAAGCCTCCTGAGGTACAGGGATTTTTTCACTTCAAACTGGGACTTCGGCTTAATGCAGCAGATGCTGTGGTCAACTCTCCACGGGCATCTCCTTTTCGAAACGGCAGACTACTCGACTGGAGGTTTTCGGTCATATCTTGAGATAAACAGTTCGTATATCGCTTTGCCGGTTGCACTGATCTATGCGCTCAATCAGAGTGCGAGCACCCTGTTCATCATACAGTCACTTGCTGTCGCTCTTGCGTCGTTCCCCCTCTTTTTCATAGTCCTGCGCAACAGGCAGAGCAGGGGAGTCGCATTTGCTTTCGTTTTACTCTTCCTCCTCGGAATGGGCACTCTTTCAAGCATCTTCTATGACTTCCACTGGGAGTCGATGATACCTGTTGAATTCTTTTCCTTCTACCTTCTCTATTCCTCAGGCAGATTTAGATTAGCGGCAGCAGTGCTCGCCATCGGCAGTGCAACGCTCGAGGTTTTTCCGTTCATGGCCGCCTCTGTTGTAGTTTACTTCGCAATTGCCGATGCAGAAAACCTTCCAGGGAGCAATTTGTCACAGAACAGAAAGCGCCCGATGTTTTTTCTCTCTGCATGTGCGGCTGCCTTTCTTGTTACTGTTACCCTGCAGAAAGTGATCATTGACAGAATTGTTGGATTGGCCGCTGGTGGCGCTGCTGTGTCTGCCTCTTCCTATTTCATACAACCTTTTCTCACTCCCCCGATATTCATGGCATCCTCGGTCTACTGGCTCCTGCTTCTTGCCTCGGTCGCATTTCTACCTCTGCTTGGAGGCAGGTCGCTTGTGATGAGTATTCCATGGTTCATCGAATCTGTTTTTCTCTATCCAAAATTCTCAATAATGTTCGGTTACCAGTACGCCTTCATCGCGTTACCTCCTCTTCTGGTTTCTGCGGTCATTGGCGCAGAAAGATTGAATCGTGATGGCCGCCAGACTGCCTGGCTCCTTCCGGCCATCTTTGCAGCGGCATCTTTTTCATTGCTGATTCTGCACACATCGTCAATTTTCCTCCGACAGAATGATTATGCGCTTTCGCTGCCTTTGCTCCTCACATCAGCGGTCCTTTTCCTCCTGTTCTTCAGTGGACATCCAAGCTCCGGGAAAGGGAATCCATATGGCAGACATGCTACCGGTGCGCGCGGGAAGCTTCTGATGGCTGTAATGCTTTCTGCCATTTTCTTCAATCTCGTCATGGGTCCGCTGAACATTTCAAATTTTGGCGTGAATTCCGGCTACAACCTGAACTTCTCTCAGAATCCTGCGTTCGGTGACATCAGCAGGGTGGCATCAATGGTGAAGAACGGTTCAACAGTTCTTGCCTCTGACAACCTCTTCCCTCTTGTGGATGCAAACGTGCATGCTTACTCTGCGCTATGGTTGCCCTTTTCCAGATCGTATATGCCTTATCTCCCCTTCAACGCAACGACATTGCCTGAATACGTTTTCGCGGACACTTCTCAACTCACACTGATGCCCTCATTCATCATACGAAACATTTTCAACAGCAGCACTTACGGGCTTGTCGCATATGTCTATTTCAGCAGCTATCCCGGAACAGTATACCTGTTCAAGCACGGCTACACGGGTGCTGCAATGGCGTTCCTGTCAACACCGCTCATCGCACACTTCAGCCTGAATTATCGCAGTCTGCGTCTCGGTCTCTCGGGATTCGCTGAAAAATATCCGGGCAGTGCGTTCGGAGGTGTAATTAAAAGCAGGAATGGCTACGCGCTTAGCCCTTCAAATCCAAACAGCCGCAATATCTGGTATGGTCCTTACATTACGCTGCTTCCGGGCAATTATACGGTCACTTTCAACCTGATGATTGAATCACGTAATGGGCAGGCCACCCTGCCCGTACTGTACATGAATGGCAACAGTTTCGGTTCCGGCTTTTACTACTCGGTTAATCTCAGTCAGTCATCCATCGGTGGCAGCGGCTTCAGGAACATAACATTCCATTTTCACTGCGCATATCCCGCACCGCTCACAGAGTTCAGGGGATACTTGCTTTATGCAGGCAATGCACCCGCCGGAACCGTTCTTCTGAATTACATAAGCGTTCAGACGGTGTCGTCGCAGGTCAAAATCAGCTGAGAGGCAGTTCAAGGCGCCATACGAAACTCTCGCTTCCGAGGTAGTTTGTTCCGAACCCGAATATGATACCGACGAAGTTGGCGGTCAGGTATTCAAAATGCACAAAGACCAGTATTCCAAGTATGACTATGTTCAGAATAGCGCCGGCTATCATTACCGCGTTGTATTTGGCAAGCCTCCTGAGCACTGCGCCACGAACCTTGTTCCTGAAGGTCCAGGTGTTGTTTATGATGAAATTGGAGACAATAGACGCTTCCACTGCGACCGCAGAGGCAAGGAGAAGCGGTGCGTGCGGCTCGAGCAAAAAGAGAAGTCCTTCGTTAACAGCCATTCCGGCAAGACCCACCGCGACGAATTTTGCCACTCTGTAGTCAGAGAGCCGGAGAACGAGTCCTATGTATCTCAGTAATTCGACAGGTCCAAGCTTGCTCCTGCCGCTGTATCTGGTTCCGAAGGAAAAGGGTATCTCGGTTACCCTCAGGTTTCCTGCAGCGAGTATTTCCAGCAGGACTTTGTAACTGCCGGACGCAACCTTCCTGACATCGACCGCGTCTCTCCTGAAAAGGAAGTAACCCGAGAGCGGGTCGTTTATGTTTCGAGTCTGCGGAATCATGAAATGTGCGAGTCCGGTTGCAAATTTGGATACCACACCACGCAGAACGGACATATTCGGCATACCGCCGTTTGTATATCTGGATGCAATGACAATGTCCGTGCCGCTGTTCACTTCACGAAGCATCGCAGGCAGAAGCTCAGGTGGATGCTGAAGGTCACAGTCCATGACTGCCACGAATCTTCCCCGTGACACAAGAGTGGCATCCCTGACTGCAGTTGCAATGCCCATTTTCGATGGTCTGGAGAGCAGACGTATGTCACCGTAGTTTTCATTGAGTCTGTTTGCCACATCACCTGTGCCATCAGGACTGCAGTCATCCACTACAATGATTTCAGAATTCAATCCCAGTTTCTCTATCCTGTCAATCAGGACCGGAAGGTTTCCCGCCTCGTTATATGTTGGGATTATGATTGTCAGTTCAACCAATTCAAGCACCACCAACCTTGAAATTGTAAAAGGTTGCAGACATCTGACTCGGATAAGTGAGGCTACCTGCCAAATACATAAACGTTGTCCCTTCTACAGACCAGTTGTTCGCCATCGCCATATTGTATACTGCTGTGAAGTTGATGTCTGTACTGTTTGTAAGCACGATTATCATGTCAGCGCTGCTGTGGAAAGTTGTGGCTGAAACTGTTGAATTGTATCCTATCCAGATACTTTTCAGTGAGTCCTCGAAAGTGAACACGCCGCCGAAGAAAATGAGAGGCTGACCAGTTGAATTGACATTACTCCCACTTGAACCCTGGGGTCCGGTTATATTCAGATCATAACTCAGAAATGCACCGGTTGCAGACAGTGAAGTAAGATTGATATTATCGTTAATCATCTCTGCAGACACCCATCCCGGGTGCGCTGTATTCCTTCCTGCTATTATACTTATCTGATCGGGAGAATAATTGTAGTGCCCTGATGCACCGCTGCTCACAGTGAAGCTCCATCCTGCTGGAGAGGTGGTGTTGTAGAAAGCCGCATTGAGCATCATGGGATTGTCGATCTGGAGGGCAGGTCCGGCATACCCTCCCGGAGAGGAGTATACGGCCTGGAAGTTGTCGTAATACGCAATAAGCCTGAAAGACACATTATTCTGCAGATAATCAATCGGTGTGTTGGGAATTATCCGGAGAGTGTTAACCCCCGGACCGATTATCGGGTTCTGGGCACTCCACAGCATGCCGTTCGCACTAACAACCGGACCGTTGACAAGTATTCTGAAGAAAACCGGTATTTTTGCAGGCTCTCCGTTTAACGGAGTGTACTCTACAGTAACGTTCATTGATGTTATTTCCCCGGCTATTGAGTATGGGTTACCAAACGAATTTATTTTCACTATTTTCAGCGGTTCGTGCGAAGCGGCGCCATAACCAAGTCCAGTGACAGTTATACCCCCAATTACTATCAGAACGACTAGCGAGGCCGCGACTCTGTTATCACGAATGGCGGCAACTGCTGCCGCTGCAGTCTGTCGCAGTCCCGCATGCGGCACTGGCTGCAGGAAACCTCTGCTCTTCATGTGCTGCACAAGGTCGGGTAGCAGAAGCAGCAGCAGAAATGGCCAGTAAATGAGATAATTGAGCAGGACACGGTAGTAGAAAAGAAAAGCCAGAACCGGGAAGGCGAAGAAAGCGAATTTGAATCTTTCATACTCGGCAACATACAGAATGAAGAATGCAGCCAGTATCAGCGCGGGCAATACCAGGAAGACAAACCTCTCCAGCTGTATGAATCCGGCAAAACCCAGTATTGAGGGTCCGAGTCCGATTCCCACAATAGGCTGACTTGCAATGCCTGCTACACTGCTGAACCACGCTGAAGGGTTCATGGCAATGAAGGGTGCATTTGTTATCAGAAAGGACGCTGCCATTGAGACTGAAAAGATTGCGGCTGTTTTCCAGTCCCTGCCCTTCTCCATGTAGATGAAGTAAAGAAAGAAAGGAAATATTGCTGCAGGTGTCTGTTTGAAAGAAATGCTGAGTCCGAACAGCATTCCCGAAACGCCAGGTTTGTCTTTGCAGATATAGGAAAGGGCGAGGAAGAAGAGCCACACTATGTCTGTGACTCCTCCTACTGTGTAATACACCCAGTTGAAGTTGACAAGGAGTATGAATGCGGCATATGGGAAAAGGTCCGTAAAATTTCTCTTCCTGTAATATTCAAAGAGCACCGGATAGCAGGCTATATTGAAAACAATGAGAATGTAATTGCTATGCACACCGTTTATCAGTGCTGGTATCATCATCAGCACGGACAGACCGGGATATGTCATGTAGTGCACATAGCCTCCGGTCAGCACCGGGGTTATGAAATAGAAAGGCACGTGGTAGAATGAAAACGTCCGGAGCATATTTGCGCTGATGTACGGATCTATTCCGTGGACTGTGAGATAGGCGGCGTAAGTGTCGAGTGCAAGCTCGTCTGTTCCAAATGTCGGGAAGATGGTGACCAGCGCCGAAAAATATGCAGCCATGCCGACCAGAAGAAGAGTTATGAAAACATAATCCATGCCCTTGTGATTAACTCTCACAATTGCCGAATAGACAAGAGAGATTCCGGCCAGAACCAGCAGAAGCCACACGATTGCGAGCATCCTCAGATTCAGATATCCTGCGTTTGACCAGAGAGTTGTTGCATACGTGATGAAAAAAATCGATAGACCGATGTAGGACAGCCTGTTTATCACCGTCCGCAGGACCCTGCCTTCAAGCTGAAGTGCTACATCTTCCGGCATACTGTGCAGAAGTCAGAGCGCACTATTAAAAATACTCGCGTAAAGATGAAGACAGTTTTGTCAGTTCATCCTTATCAGTGTCATCGTATCGACCACACCGGGGTAGGATCTGATTTCATCTACCTTCTTGTTAAGTATATCGACAGAGTCAGTTTTCATCTCAGCCGCAACATCATATTCACCGCTTGTCTCATAGACGGCCGTCGACACTTCCCTCAGTCGTTTGATCAGCATCCTCGTCTGATCGAGTTGTGTCTTTATGAGCACGAGTCCGGATACCTCGTTCCCTTTGGTTATTATCGTGAATTTCTCAATCACACCGTCATCTATCATCTTGCCTATTCTGGCCCTCACGCCGCCTTCAGTGAGACTGACATGCCTGGCTATTTCCACATTTTTCATCCTGGCGTTTTCCCTGAGAAGGGAGAGAATGTGGGTGTCAATTTCGTCAATAACTCTCACTACAATTTTCTTCTGACCATCTCTGCCATCAGCGCCAGCGCCCGTCATACAATGGCGCATACATCAATTCTCTATTTAATTCATTCCTACTATCAACCTCAGGTGTCTTTGGCGGTTCAAGTTTCACTTAAGCCAGCTTTCCAGGTGGCATTCCTTTGTATTGCTTATTGTCTGCGACCGGAAAGTTCGCGCTGAAATTGTCCGCTCAGTGAGAGCTGGTCAGACATGCTCGTAGAATTGTTTTCTGGCAGGATGTTACTTCCATTGTTGTTCAACATATTCCAGCACGTGAAATTCCCATTGCCATGATGGACAAGGAAATAATTACCCCCGTCACTTTTTTGGCGGTAGCGCGTCCAGAATCACCGTCGAAAGTTCATCGAGAATGTGAAGTCTAACGGTATTGGTAAACGCCTTGCAGAGTTACGCATGCGATGTATGAACATCCTCGGCTGTTGTTATGTAGTGTCGATAATCAGAATACTCTGCTAAACTTTGACAATACCTCATCCATGTTTGCATCGCAACGCACATTACAAAGATGTTTCCATGGAGTTCATGCGCCTTTCAGACCTCTTACAGCTTCATTGAGTTTTCTGTGCTAATGAAATCGATACAACGTCCGTTTTGCTCATGCAATACGAAATACACAAAAAGTTAACTACTCATAAACTGCTTTCCCCGGCATTGCTCTCCGGCAGAGAATGGAACTATGCAGGAAATCAGGCTCTATAAGACGATTGATGCAACAAACGAAAACTGCGCCGGTCCGATAGGCGAACTTGCCGGTGCGATGAACGATGCATATCTGGGCGAATGTGTTGCAATCATTCTGGCGGATGAGGCTACCCGCGATGATGCAATCGTCTGGGCCAGGCGCACAGGCAACGAAGTTGTTGAAAATATTTCCGAAGGCAGTAAGTATAAACTCATTCTAAAAAAGGTGAAGTGAATTGAAGAACATTTTGGTTGCGGGCGGTGGACTTGGAGGAACGATCGTAGCGAACAGGATAGCTCAGAAGCTTTCAGGCGAGATAGAAAAAGGAGAAGTGGGCATCACTGTCCTTGACAAGAACGACCAGCACTTCTACCAGCCGGGTTTTCTTCTTGTTTCCATGGGTGTAATGGAACCAAAGGAAACATACATACCGGAGCGCTCTGTTCTTGACAGACACGTGAAGTTCCTTTCAGGCGACAAGGGAACAATGACCAGGATAGATGCAGACAATCACTCGATTACAACAGCCGATGGCACCGTGCACGGTTATGATCAACTCGTTCTTTCAACAGGTTCCCATCTTCAGTTTGATGAGATACCGGGATTTTCGGCAGGTGCTGATACATTCTTCAACCTCGAAAAGGCAGTGGAGATGTGGAAGAAGATTCAGGCTTTCACGGGCGGCAAAGTGGTGGTAGATACGGCGAGTTTGCCGCATAAGTGTCCCGTGGCACCTCTGGAGATAGTGCTGATGCTCGACGATTATTTCAGGAAAAAGGGCATCAGAGACAAGGTTCAGCTGGACTACTGTTATCCTGTGCCAGGCGTCTTCGGCATACCTAATGTGAATCGAATGATGACAGGGATATTTGCAGAGAGGGGAATAAATGTGCACAGTCAGTTTATGCTTGCCTCGGTTGATGCCGGTGCCAGAAAAATCACCTCGAAGGAAGGGGAGACACTTGATTATGATGTGCTTGTCAGTGTGCCACCCCACAAGGGTGCCCAGGTCATTGGAGATTCTGGCCTCGGTGACAGAAGGAATTGGGTTTCCACAGACAAATTTACCCTCCTCGTTAAGGGCCATGATAACATACACGCCATGGGAGACACCACGGATATAGCAATATCAAAAGCCGGCTCCACGGCCGATTATGAATCATATACTGTGAGTCACAACGTTGCCGCAGATGTTACCGGGACAGATGGCAAGAAGACATATCCGGGCTCTGTTTTCTGCTTCATAGCAACCGGTATGGATCAGGCAACTTACATAAAGTTCGATTACGGCCACCCACCCGTGCCGCCGACACCCTCCCAGATATACTGGTGGAGCAAACTTGCCTACAACAAGCTCTACTGGAGCATCCATGCACGTACGATGATATGATGGTGTTGAGCTTGAGGCTATCGATAATCCTCGGTTCAAACCATCTTGAAAGGGTGGAATTTGCGTCGATGACTGCATTCCTGGCATCCAGCATGGGTGACGATGTAATTGTATTCGCAACAATGGACGGCGTTAATGCATTCAGGAAAGAGCCACTGCTGCTCACAGAGGCAGATTCTGCAAGGATTATATCGAAGACAGAGAACGGAGGCAGATTTACAGAATATTTCCGGAAGGCGAAGGAAACCGGAAAGGTGAAAATAACGGCCTGCAGCATGGCTTCCCGGCTGTTTGGCCTGAACAGGGAAGACTTCACTGATGTGGTGGATGGCATTGGCGGCCTGACGTCATTTCTGGATTCTTCAGAGGGAAGCAACATGATGAGCATCTGGTGATAACATTGAGCGACGAAAATACAGAAAGTGTGAAGGGTCTCTCATTAAGCGCGGACGAAGAGAAACAGATTCGTGACTTCATAGTCAATATGCCGCGTTTCAACAGTGTAATGAATGAATTCTCCAGGATGATGGATGAGGGTCAGATAGACGCTCTCTCTCAGTCACTGGCAGCCCTGAGATTCCTCAAAGACGGGCTGAACGATGAGGCTGTTGAGTCGCTGTCAAGGCTTGGTGGAAAACTCACGGATGTGGCATCAGCAGTTTCCTCAGAACAGTCGATGGGAGTAATAAGCAGCCTCAGCTCTGAGGGCAATGAGCTGTCTGACCTCATAAGGCAGATAGGCAGGATGCATAGAGACGGTGTCTTCGATTCGGTGATCAATGCAGCATATGCACTCAAATTCCTCAAAGACGGACTGAACGATGAGGCTGTTGAGAACATATCCTCAACCCTGGGTGAGATGCTTGTGATTTTCAAGCAGTACTCGCCTATTCTTTCCAGCAGTGAGATGCAGTCCACTCTTGCAGTAATATCCAGGTTGCAACGTGATGGTGCGCTGGACGCAATGGTCGATGCGGCTTATGTTCTTAAATTCCTCAGAGACGGGCTGAACGACGAAGCTCTCTCCAATTTGGCATCGCTGCTTTCCCAGCTGCTCACGCAATGGCACTCTCTCCACAACCTCATCGACATGATGTCTTCGCCTGTAGCAAACAGAGTTTTCAGTACGCTGACAGACGAATCTCTGGAGCAGCGACTCGAAAAATCGCCTCCAAGGAAGGGAGGCATGTCACTTCTTTCACTTTCCGATCCAGATGTAAGGAAGGGCATGGGCGTGGTGTTTGAACTGCTGAAGGTATTCGGCGAAGAATTCGGCGATGAAAACAGCAAGGATTGAAATCCGCTCGCCCAGATTCTCAAATAATGAAATCACGTGCCTGATATTTAATTAACGATCTGCAGATTGTTGACTAAAGGCTTTGCAGGTGCCATTCTATGTCAGGCAGATTTCAAGTATCTAGACGTGTCGGCAGGATAATCACACTTCTGTCTGTGGTATTCTTTCTTTTCATTGCGTCCGCGATATTTCCTCTCCTTACAGGAAAGGGCATAAGCTTCACTATTCCATCATCCCCAACCGAAACGCTTTCTGCAGGGACGTTGTATATAAACACAACTTTTAATGTGGAAAATCACTGCTTCTATTCAGTGAACCAGATATTTTACGCTCTGAATCTTGGCATTCTTGCCAACGGAACCCAAATCTACGCATACAGTACACATCTTGCTGCAGTCCTGCCTGGACAAATCGGACGTTACAGCATTTCGGTTCCTGTCACGGCCAGCGCGCTGCCATCCTGGTTCCTCGCAGAGGCTTCCGCCGGGCCGGTTAACATGTCTCTCAGCACCTCTGTCAGCGCATCATATGCCGTTGGATTCTTCCATTTTGGTATCAACTACGCCAGACCATTTGTCTCATCATCAATAGTAAGACCGGCGGCAGCAGCAAACGGTCATCAGGCACTGGAGTATGAGGTGAGCCCGCACTCACCGCTCTCTTTCCAGATTTCGGCCTCTGCACAGAGCAAATACGGAGCAGTGATGTGATTATGAATGCCGGCAAGTCGAAATCTTCAGGAAGGGTGATTCAAAAAGTCCCTTTTCACGTGGCTGGAGCAATTCTTTCAGCGATCACTTCCCTGCTCTTCCTGATACTGGCACCAATACTTTACTCACAAGCGGCATCTGCATACCCGCAACTTGGCTTCAGCTCAATTAACGCATGGACTCATTCGGCGATTCTGATAGGTCTGGCGTTCCTTTTTTTTAACGCAGCTGCAGTGTTTCTCGGAAATGAGCGGATTGTTGGCCTGCTGTTAAGGGCAGTATCACAGGTCATAATAGCCTACTACATAATTTCGGTAATCGGCAGAAGATTTGCAATTACAGTACAGGGCACTTACCATCTCTCGATGAGCATTTACTACATCGCACTTATCATGGCAGCATTCGCGCTTCTGAGGATACTGCCATCAGTCATAGAGCATATTGAATTCAGAGGATATGCAAGCAAGGCAGCTGCTGTTTAAAAGAACGACTGATTCGCCGATGGGACGCGCAATCTCCTGTGCGTTATCTCTTCATCATCGCTATTCACGCCGTTATCTCCCATTTCGAAGAGTTCTTTTTCCTTCGAAACGCGCGCATTCCTGCATATCGGGCATTCGACAGGCTTGTCAAGCAGATGCTTTATCCTGACGATTGAGCTGTCAAGGCTTATTCTCACTCCACAGCTGTCACAGTCCACATCCAACATATCTCTTTCAGCCATTTGATGCACCGTTTCCCCAGTCGTTTGCTTCAAATCACGGACACAGTCAGCCACATGAAAGTTGAAACACTCCTGGTGTAATAAGCGACTTCACTTAATCGTTTGCATCGTCTCCTGACGAATTCGGTTTGCTGTTATCGAATTTCTCAAGTTCAGTGCACATGTACCCTTTCCTGATATCTGCAACATCGATCTCATCAAAAAGTTTTTCGAGTATGGCGATTTCTCTTTGCTCAAAAGTCATCTTGTCTATTGCTACAAGCAATACCGATGACGTGTCAACTGTCTTCTGCATGACGTTTTCAAGCATTCCTATTACCTTAATCATGCTGTTATTTGAGAGGAGATATTCCAGTCCATCGATGAACATAACACCGTTTTTGTGCCTTTCGAGGAATGAGAGCATTGCGTTGCTGATAACGGAAATTTTCGAAGGGTCAAGGTTGCTGCTTCCAACAACCTGAGTCAGCCACCTTATTTCGGCATTTTCGAGGTCGTATTTCTCTCTGAGTTTTGAAGGATGCTGCCTGGTTATTATGAGCGGATCAAAACCCGCCTTCTTGAAATCTACTATTGTCAGGTAGGCAATCAGAGGTTTCTGCTCAGCTATCATGTAGCTGAAACCGCGCTTCATTCCGTATCTTACACCCTCTATTTCTGTATGTGCAGCATCCGCAACTTCGGCGGCTCTGTCGCCTGCCTGCTGATCTTTCAGTGCCTGAGAATCAATTCTCGCTTCCTCCCTCAACGTGAGTATCAGTCCTTTCCTGTTTCTGCCGGAGAGAGGCGTAGCGGAAACCATTACCCTCCTGGTTCCGTCCGAAGTACTGAATGAATACGTGGTCTCGAATTTCTCTCCTCTTCTTATGTTGTCAATAAAATCGTCAACCTGGGATGTATCTTTTTCGTCAAGGAGCGAAACGATTTTGCCAGGAGCAATTCCCGGTTGAATCGTCAGAATCTGTCTTGCCATCCTGTTTGCAAACTCGATGTTTCCCGATGTGTCCAGCCTGATAACGGGTTCTTCAATCTCATCGAGTATCTCAGCAAGCTCCGTCTGCTTCAGTTCGGCCCTCCTTTTGAGCTGCGTTTCCTGTTTCAGTGTTTCCACTGCGGAGATTGAATTTATCACGTTCGATGAAAGTCTGTCCAGCACCGCAATATCGGTTTCGCCAAATCCGTCTGTTCCAAGTCTGTTAATTAGCAGAAGGACGGCACGGATATTCGTTTCATCTGTCTTGAACAGAGGATAGATTAGTATTTCTCTGACGTAATTGCCGATTTCAGTGTCCCCTTCGATCTGTGCATTTTCGAAGCTGTTTATCACCAGCGCTTCTCCTTTTTCGGCCGTTTTCAGCGCAAGTTTCTCAATGGTCTCGGGTATTCTTGTTTCAAAGTAGCCACTCCATTCTATGTATGATGCAGAAAGGACTCCGACAAGTGCATATTCGGCTCCGATTATGTGACCTGCTGCCGATGCAAGAGCGTCCATCATGCTTCCGAACTCCCTGTGTGATGCCACTTTCTTTCCAATATCGTCCACAGTGCTGATCAGGCCGTGTCTGTGTCGCTCTTCAAGCAGTGCAGAAAGCTGCCTGACTTTCCTCGACACAAACGGAGCCATTTCACTGTATACACGCATGTGTTCGCCAGTGTCATGACCAGCCGGGTAGCCGGCTATGAAAAGCATATCTGTTCCGCCAACGGTGCTCATCCTCCACGCAATGAGTCTATTTTTAAAAACATCCGGCACATTCTCCATCTCGGACGGGGCAAAAGCTATTGCCTGCGTTGATGCTCCGGATGCGGCAACAATGTGTGCGGCGTATTTCATCATTAATTCTGCAGGCATCAGTGTGCCTGTGGAATTCGATGATGTGGTGAGTCTGAGGAGAGCTGCAGGGTAGTCAATAGAATAAACGGCGGCAAACCCTGCACCCAGACGATCGACAGTATAATCACACACCTTCCTGCAGAGAGATGAAACTTCGACTTCATCGCCCACAGAGTCCCTGAATGCAGCCAGCTTGTTAAGACGTTGGACATCGGCATGGTTGCTCATGCTCACATTTATGCTGATATGACGTGAGTTGTAGAAATCAAGAAGCCTCTGTGTCATGGTGTTCCTGTAGACATCCTTCCTGAGGTTTGCCTGAAAGCCCAATCCTATGAGTATTACGGACTGGCCCTCTTTTTCGCTCGATTCGTGTATCAACATGTTCATGAATCTCTCTCCGTTGTCATCTGCAAATTCAACATCAAGCGAATCAAGCGCTGCTGAAGTCTCCGCCTCCCCTTCTATTGTGTATGTCCTCGTTGCAAGTTTCACCATTTCATGCATTATGCTGCCAAGATCAGCCACATCGGCTGAGCAACCATCGCCGGCGAAATGTTTCCCGTCCGCGCATATGCATTGCAGTTTGCTTTCGCCGTTCCTTCTGAGCAGAAGTATTCCTGCCTCGCATGTCGAAAATTGCAGAGCACTTTCGAGTACGCGCAAAGAGAGGGAAACGCTGTCGAGATTGTCCAGATTGCCGATAAGCTGGTCCGCAAGTTGTGAGTGCATCGAATTTTCCCGCTCTTTTTCAATAAACGCTTTACGAATCTCAACCGTGGTGTTCGCTCTCTCCATTATTGTTGAAAACTGCTTGCCGACTATATCGGCCATTTCCATTTCTTCGGCCGTGAAAGTTTTCTTTCCGATTCTGTGCAGAGCGATGACACCGGTGTCCTCTCTCACACTCTTAATCGGTATGGCAAGGATAGCCTCTGGCTCATTTGGTGTGCCTGGAATGCTTACCGAAGAACTGTCTGCATTAGCCTCCAATATGAGCGTTGACTTTTCCTTAGCCATGGCTCTTCCGACAATTCCTTCCCCAAGTTTCACCGAAAAGGAAAGTATTTCATCTGAAAACAGGCCCTGTGCTGTTACGGGAATGAGAAGCGATCTTGCCTCGTTAAGAACATAGAACACCGAAATGCTTGAAGGAATGACGGAATTGATGAATGACAGAGCCTCCTCGGCTATACGTGCCGGGTCATTTTCCCTGTGCAGCAGAAGCATCTCCTCCAGGAGCATGTTTCTGAAAAGTATTTTTCTGTCCTTTTCGGCAATCAGCAGATTGGCGGAAATCCTTGCTCCGAGTATTGAAGAAACAAATTCGATGTCTTTGAACTCGACATCGTCGAATGGCACTGCAGACCTGCTCTCCAGTATCAGTATTGCGTTGCTTCTCGAATTGGTATTTACAGGAACAAGGGCAGCCCATTTCGTTCCGGTTCCGAGCGGTTTATACCCAATTGACTCAACATCCTTGATCACGAGCGGCTCACTCTGAGTTGCAACGCCGATAATCATGCCGCTGAGCTTCATGCTCTGCGGGCTGTCGTACAACCGTGTGAGTGACTCGCTCATACCGGCAAATTCAAGTGAGTGCCCGGTTTCGTTTGTAACCATCAATGCAACGTAGTCGATGCCCATTCTCTTCTGTATTATGTCTGATACCTTATTCAGCACGTTGTTTGCAATTGCTCCTTCATGCAACTGGTTTCCAAGTTCAATGGCAGCGGTAAGTCTGGATGAGTGGGAAAGCTGTTCGACGACAGCAAATTCTCTCTTGACGACTGAATCAAATATTCTGTTGACAAGTGCAAGTGCGAATTCCTCGTCCACGCTCAACTGTCTGCGCATTCCCACGTATGTGTAGAGTGCCGGTACTCCTCTCTCTGTACCGCGAAAGAGAATAAAGTCTGTAACGCCTGTGGCGATTGAAACTTCATCGACAAGCCTGATGCCTGAATTCGGCGCTTTTATCGACTTTTTGCTCTCTCCAAAGTCTGCGTTCAGAGGCAGAAGATCTTCATATTTCGTTTCATCCGGTTCGCCTATAAGCTCCTGATGACTCGTCCATCTGAATCTCAGATCTCTGCTTATGACAACGAAAATAATGAACATATCCTTTCTCAGTCTTGCGATCTGTCTTCCGAAGGAGAATAGAAGTGACTTCCAGTCGCCAGAATCTGTGAGTACGTCAACACCTGCGGATATGAACTGCTCAAATGAATCACCGCTGGTGCCTGCTGACCTGACCGCTCCCTTTAATGCTGCGCTTGCGATGAACTCATTTATGTTACTCTCATTTTCCTGCATATGCTGCCTCGGTTCAGGAGTACATGGCGTTCCGCGTTGCTCCAACTTCAAAGTTAATCCAGTGCGTCGATATTTAAACAAAAATCGTCCAGTTGTCACTCTTGATATTTAGACTCTGCCAGGACTGGTCACAATTATTGTGAACTATATCTGAGGGAAATATCGCATCTTGAGCTCTTTTAAGTGGACCTTGCGTAATACCGTGTCAATTTTAAATAGGCGATAGGCTATGTCAGACTAATGTCAGACGATACGGTTGCTCACAATCCGGCTTACCGTTATCCTGGATTGGACAGATTCTCGTTTGCGACAGGAGAATTAATGAGCGAGCCAGAGGAAACCGGCACAACTGATAACTGCATATACTCCGAGGAACAGCCAGATTCCGTGAGACTGGAGGAAACAGTTACCAGGCTGCTTCAATCAGTCAGGCGCGTATCTTGTGCTGGAACAGCGCATACCATGATGTATTCAAGTGCGGTGAACAGTCTGTGCGGAAATATTCTCGATTCAATTGAGAAGCGCATTGAAATGGCAGCACCTTCTGCTATTGCCGAAATCGAAACCAATGTAAAAATCATTGCTACATCAGAGCCGACCCAAAAACAGACATTTCCGAGAGGTCCCAGGCTGAGTACGGAGAACTGGGAGAAACTCTACGCACTCCTGATGCTCAGGCTTGACAGATATGGCTGTATCATAACCCAACGCGACAGAAAGAGTCTTTCGGAGACATCCGGCATTGAGGTTTCGCCGTATGTGTGGTCGACCCTCATACAAAAGCTGGGTCTCAGAAGGGTAAAAAATCCCTATTCTTCATCCCCTCTCGTCATCTATGTTCCCCGCAGAAACGGATGAGCAGACATCATGCGCAAAATGATAAAGCAGTGATACGTTCAAGTGCTGTGATACTCGTTCTGGGTGCCGGTCTTGTCGGCAGAGCGATCGCATCAGACCTGTCGGCCGACGGTGATGTTGTTGTGTGTGATATTTCGTCAAAGTCTCTCCGATCTCTTGATGGTGTCAGAAAATTTAAGGGAAACGTTTTCGACAACAAATCGCTTATAAACCGGTCAGATGCTGTAGTCAGCGCGCTTCCCGGAAGCATATCATTCCGTATTGTGAGCAGGCTTCTGAGGATGGGAATGAATGTGGTCGACACCGGTTTTATGGCTGAGAACCCTATGTCGCTGGAGGCCGAAGCCAGGAAAAGTGGCTGCATCTACATACCAGATGCGGGTTATGCGCCAGGGCTAACCAATGTACTTGCCGGGCACATTTACAAAACTATTTCTCCTTCATCAATTGAAATCTGTGTTGCTGGCCTGCCTTCTGAGGATATTCCGCCCTTTCATCACGCTCCCACGTTCAACGTGGAGGGACTGATTGATGAATATATCAGACCTGCAAGAATTGTGAGAGAGGGCAGCGTTGTCGAGCTTGACCCTCTCTCGGAAATAAAGCGTATCAGTTTTCCGGGTTTCCGTCATCTCGAGGCTTTCTATACGGATGGTTTGCGGACGTTGCTCAGCACTCTTCACGTCAGGAACATGTATGAGCTCACGCTACGCTATCCGGGACACCTTGAGGCAATGAAATTCGTGCGTGACATGGGATTCTTCTCCTCTTCCGTGACTGGAGGCTGCACGCCGCGCACCGTTACTGAAGCCCTTTTCTCTGCAGCAGGAGGTAATTTCAGGGATCTGTGTCTTACGAAGGTGTCAGGCAAAACAGAGAGCATAATGCATGAATTTACATCAGTTGACAGATTTGATGACGTGACGGAAACTAAATCCATGGCGCGTATGACTGGTTACACTGCTGCCGCCATCACAAGGCTTCTGCTGAATGGTGATATAGCTGGGAGCGGTGTCCTTCCGCCTGAATATTTTGGTTTTGACAGCAGGTTGTTTTCTTTGCTGTTATCAATGCTCAGGGAGAAGGGAATACGATTTCACTTCCGTAAACGAAAGGCTGACAGTTGACGGTCACCCCACTTATACTCTTTATATACCGCCTTATCAGAAGCAGAAGCGTTTGGCAAGAGTGGGCAGGGATGGATGGTAAGATGCCGCAAAGTGAGGAATGGAGGGGTGCAAAGATAACATCTTCCCAGATAGCAACTTTTGTCTACTGCGCGAGGAAGTACTCTGTTTCCATATCCCTTCCTCCTGATTACGTCGATCCTCCATCTGTACATGACAGAAAGGCCGCGGGCCTGTCGTACCACGGGACTGTGGGGCGAAAAGTGCTGCTGCAATCTTTGAAGAAACTGATCCTGCTTGCGATTGGCATTCTGTCTCTGATCGGGGCGCTGGTAATATGGCTCCACTGATATTCATCGCAGCCAGCATGCTCCTGGCCACAGGTGTGCTTACACTCATTTACTGGTTTGTGTGGGTTGAACATGTCCGTTCTTCAGACTTCACTGGGGAAGCGGTAATTCTCAGATCCGGCCGTTATCCTCTTAGCGGGAAGCCGGACGCCATTATGAGAAAAGGTCGCACTTTCACGCCGGTGGAATATAAGAGTTACAGTTCTGGTGGAAGCGCAAGGGAATGGGATATAGCCCAGCTCCTTTCCTATTGCCTGCTGGTTGAGGAATGCAAAGGCAGAACGAACGGAGGAAGGCTGGTCTACAGAGACGGGGAATTCTTCATTCCATGGGATGAGCATTCAAGGCAATATGTTGAAAGAGTCATGGATGCCATGCTCAGCGGATATGATGAAATGACCTCTGAGATATGGAAGTGTAAAATGTGTGAATTCGCCACATTCTGTGGCAGGTAAATCAGTTTCCAAACGGATTTCTCTTCCTCTTTGTTCCATCCCTGTAGATGGCATAACTGCCGGAATCATGGCAGTTGTCTGCCTTATCGTGGTCATCGTACTCCCTGCCGCAGAACCAGCATTTGAAAGCAAAAGTATTCACCATGACTCTTCTGTCTCCATATCAGTCAACGTTCTTTGCCAGGTAGTGGCACATTAAATACTTTTTGTGGTGCCATGATTTGACTAATAAGATCTCAGGACGGATCTGACATCCTCCCACGAATAAATTCGTGGGGTTCCTGGCTGCATTAGAATGCGACCTCCTTTGCGGCCGGCGGTTCGCGTTTCTTCGAGACTGCTCGCCTTCCCTTCCGGGAGGTGTTGGCAACTCTCTCCACGCACGTTAATTCGGGCATGCCCTGCCC
>DAHXLZ010000229.1 GCA_027365715.1 Methanomassiliicoccales archaeon
TTACCTGCACCACAGAACCTACAAGCCTAAGGGACGGCGAAAGCCAGTCCTTGTTGAGCCTATACCGCAGGAGGAAGTGGCAGACATGGCACGGTTTGAGAATGAGGAAGAACCAGAGGAGGTGAAAAATGGCACAGTTTCAGAGGACAAGACAGCACCGGCACCTGTACCGTGACGGCGCTGAACCACGAGCGAAGCGCGAATTCGAGGCACGATACGGCAAGAAGAAGGGCGACTACGTCTATGGCGCAACAGTCGGAAAGGTCAAAAGGGAACGGTTGGCGAAGAGGGAAAGGTGAAACTGCACCATGACTTGTGGTGGTGACGGACCGATGAAATGCGCTGACTGGGGCTGTCATCCGGAAGAATAAAGGATCAGCGTGTCATCTGGAGTCTGTCCGAACTGCAGGCTTGCAGCCTGCTGCTGGCCCGTATCATGAGTGAACATGCTGGTTAACAATTCATGGGCAGAAATTGCCATATAAGATGCGTCTGATACGGGTTGGTATGTCATTTAAGAAAGTAATCAGCGCTCCCATCACAATTATCGTGGTGATATTGGTCGCTGGCATCGTCGTTGCTGCAGGAGCTGCTTTCTATTTGCTGCCTAGACAACATGGAGTTTACGTTGGTCCGGGCCTTCCTCACACTTTCTCGATAGATTCGCAAGTAGGCAATATCACCGGTGCTTATTATGCTCAAGGTTTTGTTTTCAATACGAGCGTATGGTGGATCAATGGAACAGAAATAGGTTTTGCTGGAACTACTGCTGAATCAGGATTGATGAATCAGTCACAATACCTCAATTTGGAAAACAACAACAGCATAAGCTGGCTAGCTGGTTACACCGCTCCAGATACCACAGGGTTCTTCAATTATCAGGGCAGCGGCCCAGCCACGGTTTATTTTGTCTGGATACAAACTGGTAACTCCACGACAACCTTTCTGGCAACACTGATTGTAACTGCCGACTGACATCTTCCTCGCTTCGTTTTCGATGGAGATTCCGTGAACTGTGAAGGGGAACTTCGTTGCGGTCTCTTGGTTAACCTTTGGTACTGAAAAGTTAACTTTTCTCTAGTTCCGATAGCCATTTCCGCCAGGGATCCTTGCGGCGACCCTAGGAAAAAGTTAATCATTCCGAAAAAGTGTTAACTCGCAACGGAGGCCGTCAGCTCAGATGTCTCACACGAAACTGTGCAGGTGCGGAAGACCAGTTGACGGTATCGGAGCATGCCCGGTGTGTGCACGTCCCCCCACATTCTGCAAATGCGAGCATGTCGGACCGCCGCCGAGGGGTTGATTGCCGATGGACGGATTGGCGCTGTATTCCCAGAACGCACTCAGGCTCAATGAATATGACAAGCTGCCCCCGCACATAACCAGGGCGCAGTATATCGAACTGCTCGAAGCGGTTGAAAGGAAGCACTCAGCTGCCGGCCAATGGGCAAAGAAGGCACGCTATTACAGGGACAGGGACAAATTGCTCCTGCGGCTGATGTGGGAAACCGGAGGCAGGATAGGCGACATTCTGAACATCATGCCTGGGAATTTCGACTTCGACGAGAAGGTTCTCAACCTCAGTGTGAGGAAGAGGAAAAATACCAACACCATACCGCTTGATGATGGTCTCCTGCTCGAGGTCAGCAACTATCTCAGGAATTACGCAGTTGACGGAAGGCTTTGTGATTTCTCCAAGGTGCGGGCATGGAAGATAGTGAGAGCGTATGGAAAAGAGACTGGGATTGACGTTCACCCTCACATGTTCAGGCATGGGTTGGCCATCTATCTTCTGGAAAGCAATGTGCCCATACCGATTATCTCTGCCAGACTCGGGCATTCGAGTGTGTTGACGACCATGCGTTACTATCTCGTAATTACGCCGGAAGTTCAGAGGCAGTTCATGCAGAATGTCAAACTCTGAGTGATGTGCCTCAAAGATGCCTCAAATAGTCAAGAAAAAGGCAGAGTAACAATTATAAATCCGATTATATGGCGCTACGCTGAGCTCCGTCTTGAAACATTATGTCCTGCCTGCAGGAGGGACAGCGAAAGGCACTGACTTTACGATGTAATCTAAACTCTGACTTGCAATTGTCATAGGGGCAGGTGACAGGGAATCTTTGAGTAAACCGCCGTTGGATAGGTAACAATGAGTACTGGCGCACGATTTCCAGTATTAGGGTAAAATCGTCATCAAAGCCAAGCGAGACGTAACGATTTAGGAAAGGGATAGGAAACTGAATCGTTGAATCATGAGGTTCAAAAACCCAAATATCCTTCTTCCATGCTGCAGCTAGCCCCACTTCAAAGGCAACCCAATTCTCTGTGTAGGGTGATGATTCAACATTCGGACCCATGAGAACAAAGAGCGCAACAGATAAGAAAAGTTGTTCTTTGATATATTTTGCAGGTGCAACTGAATAGCCTTCGAATTCAACCCGAACTGCACGAACAGGAAGGCGTGCGAATACCTTATCAAACCAGTCTACAAATTCTGTATCTCGTTTGCTGTGAGAAATGAATATTTGCGTCATCAAATAAGTCCTGTCTGAGCAGTATGCAATAGCTCATAATTAAAGAGCTTTCGGGAATATCTACAGTGTGAATGTAAACATGTCATGGGCAAAGGCAGACAGACTGTGTATCGCATCACATACAAACGTGCAACAAACCTACCCCCGAAATCATCTCATGGTGCGATAAGAAACGGTTCCAGTACAACAATGATTTGCTTATGGGACACCTGCGGACATCGTTCGACAAAATGGGTTTCTTATACTGACGGCTTCGCGGCCCTGTATCTTGATACACGCTGTTTCAAAGACTTCATTGCCTTGTTGATATCCGTCTCACTTACTGTCATTGCT